>JBJOON010000006.1:0-20097 GCA_046051235.1 Bacteroidota bacterium | reverse complement strand
GAAGACTCTTGGGTCGTGGGAATTCCTCATCCGATTTTGTTTCAACAATTCAAGAAAGCCATGTGCTCGAATTACATGTTCGAGATGAATGAAGCCGTTACAAATTGGCGCACTTCGTTTTTGAATTACCTCGATAACTGCACCGAAGCGGAAGCCGTTGGCGCCATTGGTCTGGGAACCGAAAGCGTGGTGAAGCACATTTACCGTCCGCTTATTGAATCGCTTTCCACACATACTTCGCTCACCCTTCAAGATTACGTCTTCTTTCCTTTACACACTGAAGTAGATGATGAGCACGGAAAAGTCTTGTTAGCCATAGCAAATGACCTAGCTTCGCAAAGTGAAGAAAATGCCCGTTTGGTTCGTAAAGGAATGGAAACAGCGCTTGATCTTCGTGCAGAATTTTGGAGTAATTTAGAAAAAGAAACCACACACATTTTACAATGAAGCACCCCCTAATACAGGCCTACGAGAGCGATTTTTTTGATGAAGAGGAACAGTATTTCATTCAAGACTGCTTGGGTGCTTACATACGCTCGTTCAAGTTGCGCACCGACACTGACAAGTGGAGAGAATTTATTTCTGAATTGAATTCAACCGAGAAGCAATGGGCCCTTCATGCGCTTATGACCGACGACGAGTTGAAAGTGAATTCGTTGTTTGAAGAAGGAAAGAAAGATGTTGAAGTAGACGTGACCTTGTATGAATTATTGGATTTCACCTACGAGCAAGTGTTGTTCCTTCGTCTGAAACCCTTAACCGATGCGGTTTTGCTAAAGACGTCGTTGACTCCAGATGAACCCGAAGCGATTTTCGAACACCACATTGATCATGTGAGTGGAGAAGAATTATACCGAAACACAGTAGAGAAATTGAACATTGATTTCTTCGTGGAGCGTTTAGATTTTCCTTTGGAAGTTCTTGATCCGCGCATTGTTCGTGTCTCTCCGAATAAGAACAACGAACTTCACAAGCACGCCCATGAAACGGTGTTTGTGTTTTTCAAAGGAACAGGACAAGTGGTTATCGACGACAAAGTCGTGCCTGTTCAACCTGGAAGCATTGTGTTCATTCCAAGATGGTCTATGCACCAGTCGCAGAATACAAGTAACGAAGAGATGATGTTCCTTGCGGTTGCAGATTTTGGCTTCACTGGAAAAGCATTTATCGGAAACTACCTGAAGACTGCTCGATTGAAATAGATCTTTCGTAATCTTGCATTCGATATGTTGAAAGCGAGACAGCCAGGAATGGCATTCATTTTTATTACCATCTTAATTGATGTGATTGGCTTGGGAATTATTATTCCCGTGCTTCCAGATTTAATTGCATCGTTAACGCATTCTACGATTACGGAAGCTGCGACCTGGGGTGGTTGGCTCATAGGAGTATACGCCTTCATGCAATTCTTCTTTTCTCCGCTTATGGGCGCTTTAAGCGACTCTTACGGAAGACGTCCTATTATCTTAATTTCTCTTTTGGGTTTAGGTCTCGACTACTTACTCATGGCGCTTGCGCCTAACATTACGCTTTTGTTTATTGGAAGAATTTTAAGTGGAATTATGGGCGCGAGCTTCACGGTGGCCACGGCTTATATTGCCGATGTCTCTACTCCGGAAAAGCGCGCACAGAATTTCGGAATGCTTGGCGCAGCCTTTGGATTGGGATTTATTTTAGGTCCTGTTATAGGCGGGCTGCTTGGTAACATGGGCGCGCGCTTTCCCTTCTACGCCGCAGCAATCTTGTCTTTGTTGAATTTCGTCTACGGCGTATTCATTCTTCCAGAATCTCATCCGGTTGAAAACCGGAGAAGTTTCGATTGGAAAAGAACCAATCCGTTTACCAGCTTAAAACGCTTGGGCCAATACAAGGGATTTATGGGGCTTATTGTGGCCTTCTTCTTTTTATATCTTGGCAGCTTTGCCATTCAGAGCACGTGGTCGTTTTTTGGAAAGGCTCAATTTCATTGGGATAACGCAGATGTTGGATATTCGCTCGGTGCTGTGGGCGTGCTCATCTCGTTGGTCCAAGGCGGATTGATTCGTTATACAAGCAGAGTTTGGGGACCAACGAAATCGATCGTGATCGGAATGGCATTCGCGGCAGTGGGTTTAATTCTGTTTTCGTTCGCGAATGCCGGATGGATGATGTACGCCATACTTGTACCTTATTGTGTGGGTGGAATTTCAACACCCTCGCTTCAAGGCTACATGAGCAACAAAGTTCCTTTGAATGAGCAAGGCGAAATGCAGGGCTCACTCTCTTCTATGGTAAGCATTACTGCGTTTGTTGGACCGCTTATTATGACGCAGACCTACTCCTATTTCGCAGATTCAAACGCTGTCGTTCACTTCCCAGGCGCAGCCTTTATGCTTGGCGCCTTATTCACTATTCTTGCATTGGTTCTTACCCTTCGAACCCTAAAAAAATTGGTATGAGAAAAGCACTATTCTTAGATAGAGACGGCGTTATTAATCATGATCCTGGAGATTACACGTATTCGCTCGATGAATTCGTAATTCTTCCAACCGTAATGGAAGCCTTACAGTTGGCGGTTTACAAAGGGTTCGAGTTAGTGGTAGTGACCAATCAAGCCGGAATTTCTCGCGGGCTCTACACCAAAGAAGAGGTAGACCGCATTCACGATTTCTTCCAATCGGAATGCAAAAAAAACAACGTTGAAATTCTAGAATTCTTTTACTCTGTTCATCACCCTGACATCTGTAACTCGCTTTCACGGAAGCCCGCAGGCCTTTGGGTAGAACGTGCTTGTGCGAAGTATAAGTTCGACAAAGACGCGAGTATTATGATTGGAGATCGCGACCGCGATGTTCAATGTGCGAATGCTGCAGGCGTTCGCGGAATTCAAATGGAAAAGAACGGCGATTTGTTGGAATACATAAAAGCGCTTTAATATGTTGATTTGTTCGAACGGAAAATTCATAGACGAATCTGAACTTCTGCTCGATGTACGAACCAATCGTGCCTTTCGTTACGGCGATGGATTTTTCGAAACCATACGCTTCGAACACAAACGCATTCCCCTTTTCAAGTATCATCTCAATCGAATTCAAGCCTCGAATAATCTCTTTAAGTTCAAGCCATCAACTATTTCGTTTTCAGAATTAGAAAGTCTCATTCAACAAACCTTTCAATTAAATAAAATTGAATCTGGTATTGCTCGTGTAACATTCTATCGTTCGAGCGAAGGAAGATACACTCCTCTTCAAAACGAAATGCATTTTCTGATTGAAGTGACCGAACAATCGTTCGGTTCTTATTTTTCTTTGTTGAATGAAGTAGGGATTTCTGAACGCACCGTTTTGCATGCCCATTCGTTTTCACAGGTTAAAACGTTGAACGCACTGCCCTATGTCTTCGCAGCCATGGAGGCGAAGGAAAACAATTGGAACGAATGCCTCCTTCCAAATACACAAAATGAAATTGCTGAAGGAACGTGGAGTTCATTGGTGTGGATGGAAGACGATCAGTTGTTCACTCCTCCCCTTTCTAGCGGATGTGTCGACAGTATCATGAAACATGCTTTGCAAGATTTTCTTCAACAAGCGGGAAAAGAGTTAACTGAAAAAGCGTGCACACTTTCCAACCTTCAACAAGCACAAGAAGTGTGGTTGTTAAATGCCACGCGAGGAATACAAGCTGTTTCGAAGTTTCAAGGCAAAAATTACCCACACGCGAAGGCGTTGGAAACAGCTTCTAAATTGGCAGTTTTTCTTTCCTTGTAAACCCCTCTCCTTTCGTATTTTAGCACCGCTATGAAATTAAACCTTCGTCAAATTCTTGCTGCAACCGTTTTATCTGTTGCCTTCTTCAACGCCTTTGCACAGCCACAGGTGAATCCTTGGAACGATAAGTTCCGTCAATTGGGTCCCGATGAAATGGCCACTCCGAATACCTATCGCACAGCGAGCGGTGCTCCTGGAACCGACTACTGGCAGCAGCAAGTCGATTATAAAATGAAGATTCGTTTAGACGACGACATTCAAAAAATTCATGGTGAAGAGACCATCACGTATCACAACAACTCTCCGGATGTGTTGTATTACTTGTGGATTCAGCTCGATCAAAACATCTACGCGAAAGACAACAACACAGCGAAGATCGAGCAAATGAAGATTAGCGATCAAATGCAAACCAACGACCTCATTGATTTGTACCCTTGGTTCGACGGAGGTTTCAAGTTAGACAAAGTAGCAGATGCTGCTGGAAAAGACTTGCCATACATTGTGAATCAAACCATGATGCGCATTGACTTGCCAAAGCCTATTCAACCTGGACAATCATACTCTTTCCAAATCAATTGGAACTACAACATCAACGACCGCATGCGCCTTGGCGGAAGAAGCGGTTATGAATATTTCGATACCGACAAGAACTACTTGTACACGATTGCGCAATACTATCCGCGTTTGGTTGCGTACATGGATTACAGCGGATGGCAGCACAAACAGTTTTTGGGATCGGGTGAGTTCACGCTTGATTTCGGAAATTATGAAGTAGCATTAACTGTTCCTTCAGACCACATTGTAGCGGCTTCAGGGGTATTGCAAAATCCGAAAGACGTTTTGACAGCCGATCAACTTGCACGTTACAACAAAGCGAAAACAAGCACAGAGCCTGTCATCATTTGCACACAAGACGAAGCCATTGCGCGTGAGAAAGGACACGAGAAAGCCATGAAGACATGGGTGTTCAAGGCTGAAAACGTTCGCGATTTCGCTTTTGCAACTTCTAGAAAATTCATTTGGGATGCGCAGTCGGTGGACATTAACGGTAAGAAACCAATGGCTATGAGCTTCTATCCGAAAGAAGGAAACCCTCTTTGGGAGCAATACAGCACGCGTGTTGTTGCACACACCTTGAAGTCATACAGCGCGCACACAATAGACTATCCTTATCCGGTTGCCATTAGCGTTCACGCAAAATGGATTGGAATGGAATATCCAATGATTTGTTTCAACGGAGGAAGACCTGAAGCCGATGGAACGTATAGCGAAGGGACAAAAACAGGTATGCTGTCGGTTATCATTCACGAAGTGGGACACAACTTCTTCCCGATGATTATCAATAGCGACGAGCGTCAGTGGACGTGGATGGACGAAGGGTTGAACACTTTCTGCGAATATTTGGCAGAAAAAGAATGGGACCGTGAATTCCCTATTCGTCGCGGTCCAGCAAGAAACATCGTCGACTACATGAAAGGTGACAAAACCAAGATGTCTCCAATTATGACCAACTCTGAAAGTATTTATCAATTTGGAAACAACGCATACGGAAAGCCTGCAACCGGATTGAACATTCTTCGCGAAACCATTATGGGACGAGAATTGTTCGACTATGCGTTCAAAGAGTATTGCAGAAGATGGGCGTTCAGACACCCTACCCCTGAAGATTTCTTCCGCAGTATGGAAGATGCAAGTGCGGTTGACTTAGATTGGTTCTGGAGAGGTTGGTTCTACACCACAGAGCATTGCGACATGAACTTGAAGAGTGTTCGTGAATTCACCATTAATGGACATGATCCAAAAGTTGAAAAAGCTTTGTTGAAAGCGAAAGCCGATGCACAACCTGCAGACATATCATTAACCCGCGATAAGCAAGAAGGGATTATTCCAATCGTAGATCAGAATCCTGTTACCCGCGATAAGTACAACGACGACAATCCATATGCTGTAACTCCAGAAGACGAGAAGAAATATGAAGAGTACAAAAAGAATTTGACTCCAGAAGAGCAAAAACTTTTGAACGAAACGAATTACTTCTATGAATTAACTGTGGAAAACGTAGGTGGATTAATTATGCCAGTAATTTTCGAATTCACGTTTGAAGATGGAACCAAGCAGATTGAACGCATACCTGCTGAAATCTGGAAGATGTCTGAAGCCTCTGCTAGCAAGGTTTTCCGCTTCGGAAAGAAAGTGACCAACATTGCTTTAGATCCGTTGTTGGAAACAGCAGACGTAGAGTTGAACAACAATTTCTGGCCAACGCGCAATGTTCCTTCGCAATTCGAATTGTTCAAACAAAAACGCTAGGGGCGAAAGATTTTTCGCCCACTTACAAGGAAAGATTTTTCGCCAAGAAAAGGGCGAAAGATTTTTCGCCCTTAAATGAGGTTGAGCCTGTTCAAAAGAGATTCCTTGAAATTGCGACCGATGCTAATTTCCGCAGAAGGCATTTTAATCATTTGACGAGCCATGTCAATGTCTTCAATGCAATTGAGGTTAATGACAGCACTGCGGTTGACTTGCACAAAATCTTTTTGAGGAAGCTTTGCCTGTAGTTCTTTCAAAGAAATCTTACAGTTTACAAGGCGTTGCGCAACAGCGATGCTGCTGTACTTTCCATCAACTTCGATGTACTCGATGTCTGCAATTGCAATTTTCTTAAGCTTGTTTCCAATCCGTGTATACAAGCAACCTTCAACAGGCATACTTTGAGTCACAAATCCAATTACTTCACTCGAATGTTCTACGGCTAAATCAATGCTTCGCTCCAAATCAATTCGTACAACGGGCTTAGAAATAAACGCCAAAGGTGCTAATTTCTTGGCCTTATTGAATGTATCAGAATTTGCATTTCCGGTTAGGAACAGCAATTGACATTTTCTAATTTGAAGAAGTTTCTTCGCCAATTCTATTCCGTCTATGCTTCCTTTGATTTCAATATCAGAGATTACAACATGTGGCTTATGAACGGAATAGGCTACCAATGCATCTACAGCATTGTCGACCGAAGCTACAATGTGATGCCCCAAATCTGAAATAATCACATCGAGTAACGCACGCAACAGCTCATCGTCTTCAATAATTAATACACGAATCTTAGCATTATCTGAAATAAAAACGTTACTCGATTCAATCATAGCTTTCAAATTATCCATCAGATTGCGAAATAACAACCAAACGAATTAACAAACAATATTCAAATGACAAGTGTTGAAAAGCTAGCGTTTCGATATTCTAAAACTTCTTTAATTTTGCAACGTATGAATATTTTCAATCAAACCGAAACCGAAGAAGAAGTATTGTTAGAAGTCGTTACCGACGAGCAATACCAAATTGTTGTTTTCAACGACGATGTTAATACCTTCGATCATGTCATTCATGCACTCATGACCATTTGTAAGCATGAATGGATTCAGGCCGAGCAATGTGCTTTGCTTATTCATACTACAGGAAAAACTGTAGTGAAATCAGGCCCATACAAAGAGATGGAACGCATGTGTACCGCTCTTCACGACAGAAGCATCACTGCGGAAATCGAAAAAAAATAAGTATGTCGAACACACGCTTGGATCAGATTCTAAAGATGTTAGAAACCCATCCGAACGACCCGTTTCTTCATTACGCCTCCGCCCTTGAATACGAAAAGCTAGAACAGTTCGAGCAAGCCATTATCATTCTGGAAAGACTTGTTATTGAGCAACCCGATTATCTACCGACGTATTTCAAAACCGGACAACTGCACGAAGTTCTTGCGAATACCGAACGCTCCATTGAATTATACAAAGAAGGAAAACGCTTGGCTCGCATTCAGAAAGACTTCAAGACCGAAGGTGAGCTCTCAGAAGCGTTGATGCTCTTAGACGTGTTCGACGAATGAGCCACTCGCCTCGCCTACCCAAAATTGCATTTTACTGCAGCTCTATCAGTTGGGGCGGATTAGAGATGAATAGCGTTCGCTATGCGCAAGCCCTTCAACAAGAAAATTTCGAAGTTCAGGTATACGGCGTTGCTGGAAGTTCTTTCTTCCAATCGACTATAGACAAGGGGTTGCCGATTCAGGCGGTTCAGCGAAACAAAAAATATTTCGACTTGAAGCATGCGCGAAGTCTTGCCAAGATTTTTCAAAAAGACGGAATTGAGGTTGTCCATTTTCGCGACAATCGCGATCTTGATTTTTTAGGATGGGTGAAATTTTTCTCTTCTGGAAAAATCAAGTTGGTTTATCACCAAGCTATGCAATTGGGTGTCTCGAAGAAAGACATCTTGCACACGTTTCGTTTCAATCGAATTGACGCTTGGGTATCTACCCTGGATTACATGAAGAATCAAGTGCTTTCGCACACGAAGTTTCCCAAAAAGAAACTACATGTTATACCGCTAGGAACCAACATTGACAGCACTTCCATTCATTCCAAAGAGGAAGCGCGCCAGTTTTTGAATTTAACTTCTGCCAAATTTCTAATTGGTGTAATTGGAAGGTTAGACGAAAAGAAAGGTCAGCTTGAAGTCATTCAAGCACTTTCGTTGTTGAAGGAATCTGAGAAAAACATTCACATTGTTTTCATTGGTGACAAAACAAAAAATGAAGCAGACGATTACGTTCAGAAATTGAATAATGTGATCGAGCACAATCATCTTCAATATAGAATATCCTTCCTTCCTCATCAATCTGAAATTCAAAAACTTTACGGAGCGTTTGATTTGGTCATTGTTCCCAGTTGGGAAGAAACATTTGGAACCGTTACCATTGAAGCCATGGCAAGCGGCGTTCCTGTAATTGGAAGCAATACGGCGGGCACAGCAGAAATATTGGGGAATGAAACTTTTCTTTTCCAAGCAAAGAATCCGGAAGACCTTTCTTCAACGCTCTTCAATGTAATACAAGACGACACCCTTCGTGCGAAGTGGGCAGTTAACCTTCAACATAAATTTCAAAACAAATATTCTATGAAAGCCAGTGTGGCGGCATGGAAACATCTACTTTCTGACCCCCTTGATTAAGCTAAAAATATTTTTTGAAAATTTACCAATTGCGTTGTATCCTTGCACTGCTGAAAGCAATTCGCTTTCGAATTCCCAACATTACATTTTGAATTTCATTTCCCCTACATGTACGATATTTTAACATTAAACGCCATGAAAGTGGCAGAACTAAAATCTGTTGCTGAAAATTTAGGCATTGCAAATGCAGAAAAATTAAGGAAGCAAGATTTGGTTCTCACCATCATGGATCGTCAGACTGTCTCTTCCGCTCCTGCTCCAACAGCTGCTGAAGCAAATGAGACCAACTCAGTATCGGATTCAAATGAGTCTTCTGACCGTCCGAAGAAGCGTGAAAGAAAACCATACAAGGCATCTGAAAAAGAAGAGATACCTGCCAAGGAAGAAGTTGCGATTGATATTCCAACCGAACAAAAAAATGAACAAGTAGCAGAATCTGCTCCTGCAGTAGAAACCAAACCTGAAATTCCATTTTTAGTATTGGCGAAAAAAGACGGACAACCACGTCCGCAACACCCGAATCAGAAGAATCAAAGACACGAACATAAAGACCGCCCAGAAAGACAGGATCGTCAAGACAGACCTGAAAGACCAAACAGACCTGAGCGTCCGGAAAGGTCGAACAGACCTGAGCGTCTTGAAGGACAAGACCGTCCGGAAAGACCGAACAGACCCGATCGTCCAGAAGGACAAGCGGAACGCGATCAGAACATTGTTCGTCCAGACCGTCAGCGCAGAGGAATGCCCGATGAGCACGGATACAATTTCGATGGCTTAGTTATGGCTGAAGGGGTGTTGGAAGTAATGCCTGATGGATTTGGATTTATGCGCTCTTCGGATTTCAATTATTTGAATTCTCCGGATGATGTGTATGTATCTCAACAACAAATTAAAACATACGGATTGTTGCCGGGAGATACCATTCGTGGGGCTATTCGTCCACCGAGAGAAGGAGAAAAGTACTTCCCATTAATTCGCATCGATAACATTAACGGACGTGACCCAGCTTGGGTTCGTGACCGTATTCCATTTAAATTCTTAACACCATTGTTCCCACAAGAGCGTTTCCATTTGGCAGACAACAACAACAATGTGAGCATGCGCATTATGGATTTGTTCGCTCCTATTGGAAAAGGCCAACGCGGCATGATTGTATCTCAACCGAAGACGGGTAAGACTACTTTGTTGAAAGACGTTGCGAATGCGATTGCTATGAATCATCCTGAAACTTACCTAATCGTGTTGCTCATCGACGAGCGTCCGGAAGAGGTTACAGACATGAAGCGCAGCGTGAAAGGTGAAGTTGTGGCCTCTACCTTCGACGAGCCAGCCGAGCGTCACGTAAAGATTGCTAATATTGTATTGGAAAAAGCAAAGCGTTTGGTTGAATGTGGACACGATGTTTGTATCCTTCTCGATTCCATTACACGTTTAGCACGTGCATACAATACGGTAGCGCCTTCAAGCGGAAAAGTATTGTCGGGTGGAGTTGAAGCGAATGCGTTGGAAAAACCAAAGCGTTTCTTCGGAGCAGCGCGTAAGATTGAAAACGGCGGATCGCTTTCCATTATAGCAACGGCCTTAGTAGATACAGGAAGTAAGATGGACGAAGTAATCTTCGAAGAGTTCAAAGGAACAGGTAATATGGAATTGCAATTGGATCGTAAGATTAGTAACCGACGTATTTTCCCTGCCATTGATATTCTTTCCTCAGGAACACGTCGCGAAGATTTGTTGCAAGACAAAGACACGCTTCAACGCATGTGGATCCTTCGCAGACACCTTGCAGATATGAATCCGGTTGAAGCCATGGAGTTCGTGAAAGACCGTATTGAGCGCACGAAGTCGAATGAAGAGTTCTTAGTAACTATGAATTCGTAATGAGCACTTGGCGTATCTGGGGCTATGCCCTTTCGTTAGCAGCATTGTGGTTGGGATTGCGCTTTGCACTGGGTCATTACTTTGCCTACAATTATGCTGGAGCCCAACCGAAAGGCGTTCTTTTGAATCTCGTTTTTTTGCTGTCATTGATAGTGATAACCCTATACAAAACGTATAGCACAGAACCACAAGTAAGAAGTTATTTCGACGATTTCAAATTGTCTTTGCGCGCAGGTGTTGCTTATGGCGTAGCCATTGGACTTTCGATTGGTGTTTATTATTCAGCATCGAACGACATGAACATTAAGCGCACAGCAGATTATAAATTACTTGAAGAAGCGTTGGACACCCCTGAAGAAGTGAATGCTATAACTTCTACCAACGAGCAACTGAAAGATTTAACAAAGGAAGAGATACAACAAAGCTACATTGAACGCGTTAACACCATGACATCGGTGAAAACAGTAGTTGCAGCAGGTATATCAGGTATGATGTTAAGCTCACTTATCTTTTCCCTTATTGTGCCTTGGATATTTAGAACCGTCATGTTGAGAGAACTACAATGAAAAAATTAGTCGCAGCATTTTTATTTAGCTTCATTGCACTAACCTCTTTTGCGCAACGTGATCGTGCTGCAATGAACCTAGCCAAATTCGATTATCGAAAATATCATTTTGGATTTGCGTTAAGCGGCAATCAGAGTTCGTTCTTCATTAACTACAAACCTGATTTTTCATTTCAAGATTCGTTGTTGAGTATAACGAATGTTCCGCAAGCTGGATTCAACTTGCACATACTTGCCTCGTACAATCCGCTTCCCAACGTGAATGTACGCTTTTTACCAGGACTATCATTTCAAGACCGTTCACTTCAATATCAATTTTTGAAGGCGAACAACAAGATCGACACGCAGACCAAGCCCATCTCAAGTGTGTGGTTAGAATTTCCCGTGTTGTTTAAATTTAGAACAAACAGAACCGGTAACTTTGCTGCCTATGCCCTGCTTGGCGGAAAATATGCGCGGGATATGCAGTCGCAAAAAGACGTTAACAACAACCAAGCGAGTGAAATTGTTGTCAAATTGAAAAACAATGATTATTGTGTTGAAGCTGGGGGTGGATTCGATTTCTTCCTTCCGTTTTTCAAATTCGCGGTTGAATTCAAAACAAGTATTGGTCTCCCCAATTTATTGATTGAAGAAGATACACGTTATGCCTTGCCTATTGACAAGTTGCGCTCTCGAGCATTTGTGGTTTCCATCACCTTCGAAGGATAATAATCTTGAACTTATTTCTTAAATACTTGCGAAAGAACTGGATAGTTTCCGGAGTTATTATTTACGAATGCATTGCCGTTGTGCTGAATGTATTCAACGTTGTAGACATAGGCATTCCCTGTTTGTTCACTGCGATTTTTGGTGTTCACTGCTGGGGCTGCGGAATGACACACGCTGTTATTGCCTTATTAAAATTTCAGTTTGTAGAGGCTTGGAATGAAAACCCACTTGTAGTGATTGTCCTTCCACTCCTCACCTTCGCGGTGATTCAAGATTTCCTAAAATTCAAAAGACAGATTAGTCAATCCACTCAGCAATAAAGATATTTGTGTCGCGCGTTCTTCCGTTGTGACGGTTGCTGCAGAACACTAAGTATTTTCCATTGGGTGAAAACATCGGGAACGAATCGAATTCCGTATCGTAAGTCACTTGCTCCAATCCACTTCCATCTAAATTCACCAAGAATAAATTAAAAGGGAATCCGCGCGTACTGTTGTGATTGCTGCAGAACAGAACCTTGTCGCCTTTCGGAGTGAAGGTGGGCGACCAGTTCGCATTTCCCAAAGAAGTTACTTGGTGGGCATCTGAACCGTCTGCGTTCGCGACGAAGATTTCCAAGTTTGAAGGCTCAACCAAGTCTTCCTTCAACAAAGATTTATAGGCTTCTATTTCTTCTTTGGTTTTCGGACGTGACGCGCGCCAAACGATTTTCTTTCCGTCTGGAGAAAAACATGCACCACCGTCGTAGCCCAAGTCAAATGTGATTTGCTTCACATCGCTTCCATCTAATTTCATGGTATACAAATCCAAATCACCGTTTCTTAATGAAGTGAATATGATTCGGTCTCCTTTCGGACTAATGGTCGCTTCTGCGTCGTATCGCGGTGAATCGGTTAATTGCTTCGTTACCTTTCCTTGAAGGTCTGCGGTGTAGATATCATAAGAAGTGTACAACGGCCAAACGTATCTTCCAGTGTTTGGAAGTGGCGGTGGACAAGACTCTCCGCCTTTGTGTGTTGATGCATAAAGGAACGACTTTCCATCAGGCATGAACCATGAACAAGTTGTTCTACCCAATCCGGTTGAAACCAATTGACGCTTCGAGCTGTCTGCCTTCGCTTCCACATTCAAAAGGAATATCTGGTCGCAGCCTACACCCCACTTCGAGTTATCGCTTTGAAAAATCAATTGCTTGCCATCGGGACTCCAATACGCCTCAGCGTTGTTTCCTCCATAGGTAATCTGATGAATGTTTTTGAAATGACGTTCCTGCTCATAGGTGACAGGACCTGGCTCCGCTGTAACAGGAAGCGATTCCAAAACCAATTGTTGTGTGCAGCTGCTAAATGCAACCGCTACCATTGCGAGTGTGGCTAATTTCAAATTCATGCCGCAAATTAAAGGCACAATTGCATATCTTCTGCATTCGGCTTATCTTTCGGAACTGATATAAATTATGAAAAAGACTCTTGCCTCTTTGTTATTCTTAGCATCTGTTTTCGGTGCTACTGCTCAGAAAAAAATTACGAATGAACTCATCTGGAACAGCCGCGAATTCAATGCGGAATATCTTGGTGGATTCAATTCCATGAATGACGGGGAGTCTTTCTCGGATGTCATGGCGTCTGATGCAAACGGACAAACCATTATTCAATGCAGCTTCGCGAATGGAGATACCTTGAAAGCGATTACCACCGCCAAGAAGATTTTCGGGAATGCCATGACCGCCTTCGACAATTATTCGTTCAATGCAGATGAAAGCATGTTGCTGATTGAAACAGAAAGCGAAGGCATTTATCGTTGGAGCAGCATGTCGAATTACTTCGTGCACAATTTAATTACCGGAGAAACCACGCCCATTGCAGACTTCAAAAAAGGAAAGCAACGCTTGGCGACCATCTCTCCCGATAAAAAGCGCGTGGCATTTGTTCGCAACAACAACATTTTCATTTTCAATATTGAAACGAAGGAAGAGAAGCAAGTGACTTTCGACGGAGAGAAAAACAAGATCATTAACGGAGCCACCGATTGGGTGTACGAAGAAGAATTCGGATTCGACCGCGGCTTGTATTGGAACGAAACCGGTTCACTTCTCGCCTACTACAAATTCAACGAAAGCAGCGTTCCTGAATATGGAATGGATATCTACGGAAGTCTTTATCCCGAAAGAACCACCTTCAAATATCCGAAGGCTGGAGAAAAGAATTCAGAGGTAAGCATTCACATTTATGAATTGTCGAAGAGCAAGAGTTTCTTGGTTGAAAACACCTCTGCAGAATTCGAATACATTCCGCGCATTAAATGGGGCAAGCAAGAAACGCAGCTCTTGATTCAAAAAATGAATCGTCATCAAAATCACTTGGTCTATGAATTAACCAGCCCCATTCGTGTGGAAGGTTCTGACAAATGGCCTACAGCTGTTCTGATGGAAGAGAAATCGGAAACGTACATAGACGTAAACGACAACATTCAATTTTTATCGTTTGGAAGTTGCATGATATATACCAGCGAGAAAAGCGGTTACGCGCATTTGTACCAAATAGACTTGGGAACGAAAGTAGAAAAAGCGTTAACGAGCGGAAATTGGGAGATCCTTGATTTTTATGGCATCGATGAAAAAGCTGGAAACATTTACTTCAGCTCTACGCGAGCTGCGCAAGTGAACTACAGCAAACGCATGAGCAGTTCGCTAGACGCGACTTCAAAATATGTGTACTGTGTGAATTTGAAAAAGAACTCGTGGAAGTGTTTAACCTCTGACGATGGAACCAACGAAGCGGCGTTCAGCAACGGATTGAAATATTTCCTTCACACCCACAGCAACGCCAACACTCCTCCTACTTTCTGCATTCGTGATAATCAAGGAAACACGAAGCGAGTGCTGATTAAGAACGAAGCTCTATCAGCGAAATTGAATGAATACAATTGCGTGAAGAAAGAATTTTTCTCGTTCAAGAATTCAGCGAATGTCGATTTGAATTGCTGGATGATGAAGCCTGCCAACTTCGATCCAAATAAAAAATATCCTGTGTTGGTTGCTATTTACGGCGGACCTGGAAGCAACACCGTATTGGATTCGTACGGCGGAAAGAACTACATGTGGTATCAATTGCTTTGTCAGGAAGGATACATTGTGGTTAGCTGCGATCCTCGCGGAACACAATTCAGAGGAAAAGATTTCAAACATTCAACCTACATGAATTTAGGTGGAAATGAAACGCAAGACTTTATCGACTTCGCGAAATATTTAGGTCAGCAAACCTACATAGATCCAGCGCGCATTGGTATGCAAGGATGGAGCTATGGCGGATACATGACTTCGTTGTGCATGACCAAAGGAGCCGACTATTACAAGACAGGAATTGCGGTTGCTCCGGTAACGAACTGGAAATATTACGACAGTGTTTATACTGAAAGATACTTGCGCACACCGCAAGAGAATTCAGGTGGATACGAGAACAACTCTCCAATTAACTTCGCAAAGCAACTGAAAGGAAACTACTTGTTGGTGCACGGAAGTGCTGATGACAACGTGCATTTCCAAAACACCATGGACATGGTAAGCGCATTGGTTGCGGCGAATAAGCCTTTCGACTTATTTGTTTATCCGAACAAAGACCACGGCATTTACGGTGGAAACACACGCTTGCACTTGTTCAGCAAGATGACCAACTTCTTGAAAGAAAACTTGTAATGAAAAAACTTCTGTTCACACTGTCTGCCGTTTGCTTGGGTCTTTTGACCCATGCGCAAGAGCAATGGCAGGTGCACGGAAGCGTTCAATATGGATTTGTGGTTCCGCACAACTCGCTTATGGAACCACTTATTACTGATCACAGCGTTGGTGGAAGTGTTCGCTTCGTGAAACGAATTTCAGATCGACTTTATTCAAAACCATACGGAAAGCCTTATCAAGGAGTCGATTTCACCTTCATAAACACAGGGAACAACACCCAACTGGGAAAGCAATTCGCGTTAAGTTTTTGGAATCAGTTTCCTCTCAACCGAAGAATATTCGGTGTGCCTACCCTTGATAAAAAATTCCTTCACCTGGGAATTGGAATGGGATATACTACCAAGATTTGGGATTTACAGACCAATTATCAAGCGCCTGTTTTGGGATCGCATGTCAACGCAGCGCTCAGCATTGGTTTCGAGCAGCAAGTCTTTTCAACCCAAACGCTTCAATGCAAATTTGGAATTCGTGTCACGCATTTCTCGAACGGAGCGTTTCAGTTGCCGAACTTGGGAACCAATACTCTAGCCATTGCTCTTGGCATTCAGCCGAAGCCTGAAGTTCCGGTTAAACGCAAAGACGAAGAACACGAAATTCTGTTGTTGCGTTTTTTAAGCAAATACAACCACAGTCTTTCTTACACACAAGGATGGAAAGAAGTCATGCAGCCTTACGGAAAGAAGTATCCCATTCATCTTTTAAGTGCTGCATGGGATCGCAGAAGTTCGAATGTGAAGCACTCCTTCGGATTAACAGCTGACCTCATGTTCAACAGTTCATTAATTCCATTAATGGAAAACAGAGACGGTGTTCGACCGAACAATCGTTCGGTTTTCCAACTGGGAATTGGCCCCACGTTTTGTCAGAATTTCGGAAACACGCAATTGCGCATTGTTCAAGGCATTTACGTTTGGGACAAATGGGCCGAAACCACACCGGTTTATCAGCGTGTGATCTTGCGTCATGCGCCGAAGGACAAGCATTGGTTCATTCAATTCGGATTAAAAACACATTTTGCAAAAGCCGATTATGGTGAAATTGGATTTGGCTACCGTCTGTAAATTCGGCGTGCTTTGCGCGTTGGTGCTGCTTTGTTCCTGCAACAAAGAGAACGCTCCCGATTGCTTTAAAACAGCAGGAGAAGTTCAATCCGAAACAAGAGATTTAGGAAGCTTCACCAAACTTGAATTGAATAGCAACTTGAAGTATGAATTGATTGACACGAATTTTTGTGGCATTGAAATCACGGGACCACAGAATTTACTTCCGAAAATAGACGCACAACTTTCGAATGGCATTTTGAAAATTGAAAATGTAAACACGTGTAATTTTCTTCGCTCATATGAACACACCATTACTGTGAAGTTGTATTTCGATTCATTGACCAACATTCAAAATTTTAGCACAGGAAGTGTTGTTTCAATGAATGAATTGAAAGGATCTAAGCTTGTGATAGAGAATAAGCATGCGAACGGAAAGATTGAGTTAAACTTGAATTGCGACACCGTTTATTGCGGCTCTCCGGCTGGAGCCAACGATTCGTATTTGTATGGTACAGTTAACATTGCTCAATTGTATTCAGATGCCTACGGAATTATACATGCTGAGGCCTTAGATGCCAAACAAGTGTTTATAAACAACTCTTCCCTACAACCCATTTATGCAAAGGCACGACTTTATGCTTTTGTACAAATAGAAGATGCGGGAGATGTTATTCTTCACCAAACCCCGAATTTCTACAACTACGTTCGTAACGGAAGCGGCGAATTAATTTTTGAATAAGTCCGCAATGTGTTGTGGCGCTTTGCAAGGTCGTCCCGTTGTTTTATCAACGAACACCAATTCCACTTCAGCAATATTTAAAAGTGTATCTTCTCTGTACGATTCAAATGCGAATAAAATTCGTGTGCCGCTGAACTGTTTTATTCTGGTTTGAATCTGCACCACATCGTCGTAATGCGCAGGAACTTTATAATGTATGTTGAAGGTTCTTACAGGAAGCAGAATTCCTTCATCTTCGAGATCTTTGTAAACAATTCCCAATTCACGCAACGCCTCTACCCTCGCCACTTCGAAATAAGCCGCATAATGACCGTAATACAAATACCCCATGCGGTCGGTTTCTGAATATCTTACAGTAAATTTGGAATGGAAGATGCGACCTTGAATTTTCATAGCTACAAAGAAATTATTGAATTGTCTTGCTATGATTTTCATTCTCAAAATCTTTGAACAATCTTTCGAACAAAGGGCTTTAATGAATACGTCAAAAATTTTCATAAGTCAAGAGGCAATTGAGTTTTTTTTTCACTTTTTTTACATTTCTTTTGTAGTCCGAGAAACGCGAAGCATATTTGTTGCTTACCAGTACCTAAACAGACGATTAACCTTATTTATACGCAGTTATACTATGACTAACGATTTCAATCAAGTTTGGCAGAATTGTTTAAATATCATTAAAGACAATGTAAGTCCGCAAGGATTCAAAACTTGGTTCGAACCGATTAAACCTGTTAAACTTGAAAACAAAGTTTTAACGATTCAAGTCCCTTCCCAGTTTTTCTATGAATGGTTGGAAGAGCACTATGTGACTCTTTTGAAAAAGATCATTCGCAAAGAATTAGGAACTGAAGGAAGATTGGAATATTCCATCATCATGGAAAACAATCAGGCTTCGAACGCCCCTTACACCATTAAAGTTCCAACAAGCAATCGCAAGGCTGTTAAGAATGCACCTGTTGCAATGCCGTTGGATTTGGGTGATGTTCCAATTAAAAATCCGTTTATCATTCCTGGTCTTCGCAAGTTGAATATTGATTCAAACTTGAATCCGAATTACTCTTTCGAGAATTTCGTTGAAGGCGATTGCAACCGTTTAGCTCGCAGCGCAGGTTATGCAGTTGCAAACAAGCCAGGCGGAACAGCATTCAATCCGTTATTGATTTACGGAAGCACTGGTTACGGAAAGTCTCACTTGGCTCACGCTATTGGATTAGAGATTAAGAACAAGTATCCAGAGAAAACAGTATTGTACGTAAACAGTGAAACGTTTACGCACCAATTCATAGATGCGGTTAAGAACGGAACCATCAACGACTTTTCACACTTCTATCAGATGATGGATGTGTTAATCATTGACGACGTTCATTTCTTTGCTGGAAAGGAGAAGACACAAGATGTATTCTTCCACATCTTCAATCACCTTCACCAAACAGGTAAGCAAATCATTTTAACAAGTGACAAGCCACCGGTTGAATTGCAAGGCATGGAGCAACGTTTGTTGTCTCGCTTCAAGTGGGGATTGAGTGCAGATTTGCAATGTCCGTCTTTGGAAACTCGTATTGCTATTCTTCGCAAGAAGATGTATGCAGACGGAATAGATCTTCCAGACGAAGTTGTTGAGTACTTGGCATACAGTATCACCACGAACATTCGTGAGCTTGAAGGAGCATTGATCTCTTTGATTGCTCAATCTTCATTGAACAAGAAAGCCATTACCTTGGATCTTGCGAAGCAGATGATTGACAAGTTTGTGAAGAACACGGCTCGTGAGGTTAGCATTGATTACATTCAGAAAGTTGTGTGCGATTACTTCGACTTACCTATTGAATTGTTGAAGAGCAAGACACGCAAGCGCGAGATTGTTCAAGCGCGTCAGATTGCGATGTACTTCGCGAAGAAGATGACGAAGAGCAGTTTGGCTAGCATTGGTGCTCACTGCGGTGGAAAAGACCACGCAACGGTATTGCACGCTTGTCGCACCGTGAACAACCTACAAGAAACCGACAAACACTTCAGAAAATATCTTGAAGATTTAGAGAAGAAATTAAGCATTGCTTAAATCAGCATTCACTCCGTGAATAATTACCTAAACAACAGGGAAGCCGCTTTCGAGCGGCTTTTTTGTTTTACGCAAGCGATGACACACTTTGTGTGATGACCTTCTTCGAAGGATGACACTTCGTGATGACCGTTCCGGATGACAACTTCGTTGAAAATATTAAACAAAGTTCCAATTACGCAGTAGGAATAAAATCTTTGATTTTCCAATTACGAAGTAGGCATAAATCCGAAGGATTTCCAATAACGCAGTTCATCCGAATAAACAGCATATAAAGTGCATATAAAAGTTGGTGTTCGTGAAAATTCGACATTGTAGGTTTACAAAAAAAAAATGCCAACAATTTTTGAGTATTTCGGAATACGTCTCGTGTTCTTTTCTAATGAACATTTTCCAATTCACATTCATGCCTTTTACAATGAGGAATATGGGATGAGAATTGAGTTCAAGATTGAAAATAGTATTATTACTGAAGTCACCTATCGAACGCAAAAGGGATACAAGACTTTCCCTACAAAACAACGAAGAGATTTGAAGAAATTAATTTCAACTCATCAGTACGAGATTGTAAACGATTGGATTAATTTTGTTGTACTCAACAATCGGGTTGAAC
>JBJOON010000005.1:0-21042 GCA_046051235.1 Bacteroidota bacterium | reverse complement strand
GAAGATTCCTCGTCCGTGAGTACCCGCGTAAATAACCCCGTAGTTCTCTGGGTTCATGTATGGACGCTGACCAACTTGTTGTTGACGAAGATCGAATACTGGAACATACGATAACGAACCAATACTCGCTCCCGCAGATGGCTCAGCTGGCACCGCTGTTGCAACACCTGTGCTGTGCGTCCAATTTGTTCCACCATCGCTAGTAGCCCAAATACCATATTCAGTTCCCAATACAATTGTGTTTCCTGAAGGATCACTAACATCGATTACAGATGCAAAAATTGGCATTCTGTTCAGTGGCGCAGCATTTATCCAAATATTCGTAAAGGTTGGAGTAGCGGCGGTAGCATTAAATGTTTCTCTCACTTTTCCGCTCGCAACGCTACCATAACCACCCACTGTGAACACCAAGTGGTCAGGATCATTCGGATCGCATGCGATACTTGTTATAGTACCACCCGCATTCGTAATTAGCGTTTGAGTTGTTAAATTCGAAATATCATCTGCACTCCACACTTGGTTGAAACCAGTTACTCTGTAAAGTGTTCCACTCCAACTACTGTAATAAAGCGTGTTTCCATCTTTCGAGAATTCATAAGCTTTCACACCTGATCCAGGAGCATTGCCTATTTTCCACCAATCAGGAGTAGTATTGAAGTTTAATGCCTGACGAGTCATCCACAAACCTTCCGTACCGAAGAAACCAGTAACGAAGATAGAAGTGAACTTGTCTTGAACCTGCCAACGCTCACGTACGTTCTCCAATTGGTCGGCCTCGTAATAGTACCATGTTGTAGTTGTACATTGAATGTCTAAAACAGGAACGGTTGTATAAGTAGTATCAACTCCAACAACTACCAATGAACTGTCGCTCACGATAATTTCTGCACCTGTAATAGGATTGATAATCGTGTCAGACCAATAGATTGTAACCGTCTGTTCAATAATCTGGTCAATCACTTCATTGTAACCAACAATAGTTGTATCACAAATTGTAGAGTCAATTGTTGAAGTCAACGACTGTGGCTCTAACCATGAATAAGTCGGATCTACAGTAAGCGGTGCTGTTGAGTATACAGCAGGACGATTTAAAACTTCCCAGAAATTAAGCGTATCTCCTACAGGGAATCTGTAAGGGAAAGGAAGTGTCATGTTTTGTGTGTACAAAGTTGTATCTAACCAAGTTGTATCTGTTCCGTTTACAGAAGAGAATAAGTCGAAATTACGGTTGTTCACTAACCACACATATTGCTGAGAATTCTCGTCGTTTGTGTTTTCAAACAAACGAAGCGTTGTGTAGAATGATCCGGCCTCTCCGTCATCGCCAATGGCTGCAATAACTTCGTCGTCATAAAATCCTCCACCCGAACCTTGCGCATTGAAACGACTAATTGCTCCGTAGTATACTGAAGAGAAAGCAACGTTAACACCTGGAACAGTAACATTCGAAATTTCACAATCGAAACCGTCACCACCTCCAACTGATACACCTTGCTGCCAAGTAATTGTATTGAAATTAGAGTCTCCCAATCCAGGAATCAATATTGTTCCATTGTCTTGAGTTCCACCCATTGCAGGGTAACCACCACCGTGAGCTATGCCATAAAATTGAGTTACATTATATCCTCTGTTCATTGTAATGAAAGAGTTACCTCCGTCTATTGACTTAGACACACCACCATCAGTACCGATAAACCAGTTCCCATTTGGTGCAATTTCAAACGTATGAATGTCACTGTGAACATAATATTGAGAACTACCAAAATCGAAGTTCGCTGCGATTTGCTCCGGTTGAGTATTAGCACCTGCTTTCCAAAGTGTCACTCCACCAACCCAACATACTCCTGGATCTCCTGGCTTAACCGCTAAAGCTAAGTCATAGTATCCCTGACCATTGTCTCCAAAAACAGAATATACATTATCTATTCCTGTAGGCCATTTAACAGACCAAGAATCTCCTTTGTCAGATGTATAAAAAACTCCTCCCATAATTCCACCCTGAACATACAATACGTATGCAACATTGGAATCATCGCGAGAAATTGAAATTCGAGTACGTTGCTTGTTGCTCATTCCTGAAGAAGCACCTACCTGAGCAAAACTAGATCCACCGTCCAATGAACGATAAATGCGCCCGTTAGAAACCCCAACATAACAAACGGTTCCGTCAGTAGACCATTCAATATCATGTCCACCTGTGTTTGGTATCCCAGAAACACTCATGTTCGGTGCAGTCATTCCAGGCTCCCAATATCCAACGCCATCCGCACCTGCAATCCAGATTCTACCTGGAATGTTCGCATCAGCACTGATATCATTGATGTACGCCCAGTTGTCACCACTAGCAAATTCTGTAGGGTCTGTTCCTGGAACTATTTCCCAAGAAGCTCCTTGGTCAGTTGAACGATACATTCCGCAACCAATAGATCCGCTTGCTCCACTTCCGTCGAAACCGGATTCGAATTGGCTACCAGTTCCAATATATATGGCTCCATCCGCAGTTGCGTCTATAGTACTAATTGACATTACTTTTCCGAAGGAATCTAAAGACTCAACTCGAGACCAGTTATTACCTCCGTTGGTTGACTTATAAAGTCCTCCCGTAACTGAACCCGCAAAAATCACATCGTTAGTGTAAGCAAGAATCGCACGCGTGCGCCCTCCGATGTTGTCAGGACCCATTTCCCACCAACTCATGTTTAATTCACGATTTCCCTGCATGCGATCAACGTCGTTTACAGCCGCTGTCATTTCCACAACATCACTTACCTCAAAATTTCCCGTGATGAGGTTACCGCGAAGTTTCTTTAAAATGTCCACTGATTCGTTATACCCTTCAGCTTGAACGTTACGTGGTGCAAACGATGCACGGTCGTTGTTGGTTTCTACCAACATAAACGTTGCTGCTGCTGCAACAATAAATCCAGAGGACAAAAGTAGATTTTTAACTTTCATAAATGCTAGGTTAAGCTTATAGTTGAATTCGGCGCAAGATAATTGAGAAATGTCTTATCAAAAAACGATTGACTGCTTTTTATTTGCTTTTTTTTCCTTTCAAACAAAAAAAAACTAAAACAGGTGCTTTTCAGCATGATAGGAAGATCGAACTAGAGGACCGCTTTCAACGAAACGGAACCCCATCTTCAACCCCAATTCCTCGTACTCCTTGAATTGCTCCGGCGTCACGAAATCCTGAACTGGCAAGTGTTTCCGCGTTGGTTGAAGGTATTGACCCAAGGTTAAAATATCTACTTGAACGGAACGCAAATCTTCCATGGTCTCTATAACCTCATCTCTGGTTTCGCCAAGTCCAAGCATTACCCCACTTTTTGTTCGCATGCCCCCTTTCTTCAATCGGAACAACACTTCAAGTGAACGGTCATATTTCGCTTGAATACGCACTTGCTTGGTTAATCTTCTTACCGTTTCTAGGTTGTGCGAAACGATATCAGGCGCCACATCAATAATTCGTTGAAGGTTCTCCCAATTTCCTGCAAAATCGGGTATCAATGTCTCCATAGTCGTTCCGGGCGATTTCGCACGAACCAATTCCACTGTTTTCACCCAAATCTCTGAACCGCCATCCGCAAGATCATCTCGGTCTACAGAGGTAATAACAGCATGCTTCACACCCATTAATTTAACGGAATTCGCAACTCGCGCAGGCTCAAATGGATCTGCTACCAAGGGTTTTCCGGTTGCCACGGCACAAAAACCACACGAGCGGGTGCAGATATTTCCCAAAATCATAAAGGTTGCGGTGCCTTCTCCCCAACATTCACCCATATTCGGACAGTTTCCACTTTCACAAATCGTATGAAGCTTGTGTTCATCAACCAATGAGCGAACCTTTCTGTAATTTTCCCCGGTTGGGAGTTTCACCTTAAGCCACTTTGGCTTTGGAATTCTTTGTTGTTCTTGTTCCATCTTCTAATTTCCTTGCGCTACTTGTTGTATTTTCTACCCATGTAAAAATGGACATAACCAGATACGAATAGCCAATGGTTCTTCGCTCCGTCGGGCAATGTTGCCAAAATTTGATTTGACATGATTTCAACTCTCTTCGGATAAGCCTCTGCCGACATACCAATCTCGAATCCCTTGATACCATCGCGGTAATTGCTGTATTCAAAAGACATACTCGTCTTGGCCGAAAACCCTGGGACAAACGTCATTTCACCCAGTCCATTGAAATTACTCGCCCTTCCGTAAATATTATCTACGAAATGTTCATTGGGATCGAATTTTTCGGTAGACAAGCTGTACCCATTCAAATTCGGATCAATAATCAAAACTTCAAGATAGATCGGGCGTAACAAGGCCAAAGACGGCCCCATTCCCCATGTATAAGAAACCTGCACACCAGATTTTCGAAGCTTTTCAGCAATAACCTTTTTGTAACCGTAATTCAACTTAAAGTTATACATGGCATTCTGCTTACCAAATATATAAGGACGTGCGCTTGGATCTTGAAAATAAGACTTGATCTCTTTTTCGTGCTTCACAAAATTGAAATCATACGAAACTTGTCTAACCTTGAAGGCTCCCTTATTCTTCCCTTTGATATAAGAACCTCCCCAACCGTTCGTGCGGATGACAGCACCTCCATATTTCTGATGCGAGTAGATTCCAATTACGCCTTCTTTAATTTCTTCTTGCGCTTGAGCATAAGAAAAAGAAAAGAAAAGTAATAAGAGTAAAGGCCATAGCTTCATACCACAAAGTTAGTGCACGAGCGTTGAACATATCTTACCAATAAAAACTAAATTCATATGTTCTATGTTAGTTTTGAAAAAAAATCACACATGACAAAAATGTCCGTTCAATACACCAGCAATCTACGTTGCGAGGTGATTCACACACAGAGCAACACTCAAATTGAGACTGATGCTCCACTTGACAACAAAGGAAAAGGCGAAAGATTCTCTCCGACTGATCTTCTTTGCACCTCTCTAGCTACGTGCATTTTAACAACTATGGCTATTGCCGCTCAAGAGCGCAGCTGGAGGTTTGAAGGAGTAACTGCGGAAATCGTAAAAATAATGAGCACTACGCCGCGTCGTATCGGTGAAATAAAAATTCATTTCACATTCCCTAATTTGGGCTACGACGATTTAATGAAGGAAAAAATTCAACGATACGCGCACGCATGTCCGGTGGGCAGAAGCTTGCATCCAGATGTGGTTCAAACAGTGACGTTTGAATTTAACTAATTACTTCTGCGGAGAAACTTGGTCGTAGGCAGAGCATTTCTCATGCTTCTTTTTACAAGATTGCACACTGAAAATTCCTAATCCAAGTAAAACGAAAAATAAAACACGTGCAGATTTCTTCATGGTATTCAATTGAGTTTCAAAAATAATCCAAACTACAGTTAATAAATCGCAAAATTGAAAGGCAGTTATCAACATATAAATGTAGGATTACTCTTGCTGCTTATTTCAATTAGCTGCTCCTTTGCGAATGCCCAAACCTCAGAGGAAAAGCATACATTCCATGGATTAAACACTTCCTTCCCAAAAAACAAAAAACCTAACGAGTTATTGCTTTGGCTGAATAACAAAGGATACCCTTATGCCCAAATTGAGTTAGATACCATTATAACTGAGCAAACGTATTCAGAATATTTTTGGAATGTTACTTTAGGGAAGCAAATTGTCCTCGATACAATCATTACACCGAACAATTTATTCAACAAGAAAACACTTCAACGGTGCATAAACTATCAACTCGGACAACCCTATAGCACTGAGAAAATTCAAAAAGTAGCAAGTGCACTGAATCAAATTACTTTCCTAAAACCTAAATCCCAAGTATCTGTTCGCATGCACAATGAAACATTCAGCCTAGCCATTAAAGCTGACCGAATGAAGAATAATATTATTTCTGCACTTGTGGCTTTGCAGCCCAAACCCAATTCAACCCAGTCTATTCTGACTGGAAATATTGACCTCGAACTTTCGAACGCGCTTAAGCAGGCTGAAACCGTCGAGTTCCATTGGAAAAGACCGCAACCAAAAAGTCAAAGTCTTGCATTCAAACTGTGCAGTCCCTTTTCAGCTGGGCTCCCTGTAGGGTTTCAATTTGAATTTGCTTCTTTCCTCAGAGACTCGACTTTTTCATCAACGGATCTATCATTACGCATTTTAACCAAAATGAATGATTTGAATGGATTCTCAGCCAGCGTGAATAGATCCACCAACACCTATTTCCAAACTTCTTCTAGTTTTGGAAATACGCAAAACAAATCATACTCGCTGCGTTATGCCAAGTGCAGCTATGTTCCAAATGACATTAATTTTTATATTGAAGGATTGGCAGGTAACCGTTCTATTCAATATGAGGCGAGTACTTCATTAAAGAAAATATATGCGCTAAAAGGAAAGGTGTGGTCGAAATTCAAAATGAACGAACTCCTTTTTGCGAATTTCAACATGGAAGTAAACGCTACTTTTAGCGACTCGCTTTTCAACAACGAAATAACTCGATTAGGTGGAACGAAAAACCTTCGAGCATTTATCGAAGAGAGTATCTACGCCTCGCAATACGCTATGCTGAATTGCGATTTCGGAGTTGCTTTGGGCACAGAAATACAAACCTTTGTTTTCGGAGACTTAGCTCATGTCCAAGCCCCATCAAGAAAAACGTATTACGACACGGGTTTAGGATTTCGATTCCAACAAGAAAACGGATCTGTTTCCATTACCTATGGCATTGGAAACATTGAAAACAATGGGCTTCAATTAAATAACGGACGGGTAGGAATTACTTTCTCTTCGCGATTCTAAAAATACTTTTCCACAATTCTCAAAAGCCTTCGCTCGCAAGGTAATTTTGAAACATGGATATTCTTTCTCTCATTATTGGCGCTGTTTCAGGCGGAACTGTTGTTGCTGGCCTTTACCAATTCAATCGTAAATCTTCGACCGGACAAAACGATGTGTCGTTTTTCAAAGCAGAACTTGAAAATACAAAGGCCGAGTTAAACACGATGAGAGTTCGCGTTGAATCACTCATACACGAAAAAGCAACCACAACTGCATCCCTCGAAGCTGCATACAAGGCACTCGATTCTGAAAAACTTTTAATGGAAGACTTGAAGGCCAACTTAAAAGTTGAATTCAAAAATTTAAGCAACGATATTTTCGAAGAGCGTGTAAAAAAATTGAATGAAGCAAATGAGTCGCATCTCTCTGTAACCCTGAATCCGCTTAGAACAACCATTAATGAATTCAAATCGAAACTTGAAAAGACCGAACTTGAAAACGTTGATCGTTCGGCTCGATTAGAAAATGAAATAAAGAATTTACGCGAAGCCAGCTCCAACATTGGAACAAATGCCGAGAATCTCACCCGCGCTTTGAAAGGAGACAATAAAGCTCAAGGAAATTGGGGTGAGATGATTTTAGAATCCGTGCTTGAAAAAAGCGGACTTGAAAAAGGGAAAGAATTTATCGTTCAGCATTCAGACACCAACGATGGAGATGAAACGATTCGCCCCGATGTTATTGTTAACCTTCCCGAAAACAAACACATTATCATTGATTCAAAAGTATCTTTAACAGCCTACAACAATTTTGTCAACGCGCAAGACGACAAAGAAAAAAACACCGCCATGCGCGCGCATCTCGACAGCGTTCGTTCACACATAAAATTGCTCAGCGACAAGAAATACGAATCAGCCGATACGCTAACCACTCCTGAATTCGTCCTGTTGTTTATGCCCATTGAGCCTGCTTTAATTGCAGCATTCAATGAAGACAACAATCTATTTTCTTACGCTTGGGAACGCAATATAATTTTAGTCTCACCCACTACATTACTTGCAACCTTAAGAACGGTAGCAAGCATTTGGGCGCAAGAAAAACGTTCGAAAAATGCAGAGAGCATTGCCAAAGAAGCGGGGACTTTTATAGACAAGTTAGAAGGATTTGTTACATCCTTAGAAAAACTCGAGTCTAATCTCACCACCGCTCAAAAAACACTGAGCACCGCAATGGGTCAACTCAAAACAGGCAACGGGAATCTTCTTGGAAAGGCTAAAAAAATGAAAATTATGGGGGCGAAATCAGGAAGTAATTTCGAAAAACGCTTACCTTCGATTGATAATGATGAAGAAGAATCAACTGATGAGCAAAACTAATTTTTTTCGATTCCTATTATTTCTCATTGTTCCATTTTATTTCTCTTGCTCAGCTCCGAAAAAACTACGTGAAAATCAATTCGGTTCGAACGAGTTCTATTTCCATCCGCTTGTCAACCTCATCCACAGCAGCAATGATACTTCAACCGTGTTATTGGAATTCGACGCTGATCAACTGCTCTACTCTCGAAAATCTACACACGAGAATTTCACAGCACAACTTGAAGTTGAAATTACAATCAAAAAACAGCAAGCCCCAGCTGATACCCTTCGTTTTAATTTCACTCCTCCTCAGATGCAAGAATCTGGTGTTTGGCGTGAAGAAATTCCACTTCCCATTTCATTTGGAAATTCAGAAGTTCTTGTAAAACTGAAAGACATCAATCGAAGAGCCCAACACGAAAAAAAGTTTAGCTTTCTGAAGAATGAACTTCCTAGTACCTATGACATCAGGGTTACTTCAAACATGCTAGAAACCCCTATTTATGATCAGTACCTTGTGACCGGAGACACCATTCATCTTGACTTTCCCCGATTTAAGAATTCAGAATATCCTCCTGTAGAAATATTCGCCCTGACTGAAATACCAAATCTTCCTCCCCCTGCCTTTTCAAACAACTCTGCTGTTATTCCTGACTCTACCTCCTTTAGCATAACGAATTTAAATTTCGATGGCGGTCGCTATCACTTCATTGCTGAGAACAAATCATACCTCTTCCGAACTAAAAACTCGTCGCAGTTGTATTTGTATTCACACGGTGAATTTCCGAACACAACAGCGCTCAAAGACTTAATCGCTCCTTTGAGATACATTACTTCAAAATCTGAATTTGAATACATCTACAATGTTCGTGACCCTTATGCTGGATTTTGTAATTTCTGGAAAGACTGCGGTGGGTCGGAAGAAAAAGCCAAGGAGTTGATTTCAATTTTCTTCAGAAGAGTGAACACATGCAATACCTATTTTTCTACAACTGTTCCCGGCTGGAGAACCGATCGCGGAATGATTTACATTATTTACGGAAAACCTACTCGTGTTGAAAATGTTGGTTATAGCGAACGTTGGATATACGGAGATGAAACAATTCCAGGTTCGTTTTCATTTTTGTTTCGATATAAAAAAGACAATTTATCTGACAATGTATTCATACTTCAGCGCGACGGAATGTATCGCAACAGTTGGGAACAGGCAGTAAACACTTGGAGACAAGGACGTGTATTCCGCGAATAAGACTTACTTTTGCACAGTGAGAACTAATACACCATCTTCAAAATCGTACACGAATTTAATCATTGGCATTCATCCGTTGGAAGAAGCTCTTGATGCTGGAAAAAACATTGATAAGGTTCTTTTCAATAAAGAATTACGCAGTGACAAATTGCGTCAGTTGAAAGACCGTTTGAAAAAGGAGCGAATTCCTTTCGTGTTAGTACCGGAAATAAAACTGAATAAAATAACACGCTCTAATCATCAGGGTGTTCTAGCCTTTATTGCTCCGATTGCCTTTGCAGATTTCGAAAATGTAGTGATGAGTGAAGTTGAAAGCGGCGAACCGCCTTTGTTTTTGTTATTGGATCGCGTTACAGACGTTCGCAACTTTGGCGCAATCTGCCGTTCCGCGGAGTGTTTCGGAGTGAAGGGCATTATTGTTCCTGAAGTGGGTGCAGCCCAAATAAATGAAGATGCTTTGAAAGCTTCAGCCGGTGCGCTCATGCATCTAAACATATGCAAAGTGAAGAATTTACTCGATGCTATGGACTACCTGCACGCATCTGGCATTGGTTCCGCGGTTCTCTCTGAAAAAGCTACTGTAAGTCTTCAGGAATTTCAAAAATCGCGAGATCAGAATTTAGGCCTTTGTATAATCATGGGGTCTGAGGAAGACGGTATAAACCCGCAATTAATTAAACGCGCACATCAACTGGTAACTATTCCAATGAAAGGCAAGACGAATTCATTGAATGTTTCTGTTGCAACAGGAATAGCCCTTGCGTCTCTTACGAGTTAGAATCTTGTTCCTATTGAAAAACTAATTTGTACCAGCAAATTGTCTGAACTCGCCATTGAAATTAATGACGGATCGTATAAGTAATAACCGTCTTTGTTTTTGGTTATTACAATCGCACCGTCGCAATAGAAATCGTCCTTTTTATAGCCACCACCAACGTTCCAATTGAACAGCGGCTCACTTGGCTTTCCAGCAAGTTCTGTATACACAGAGGTGCGGTATCCGACTCCCGCTCTTAATCGATAGACATCTCCGACACGAAATTCCGTTCCTAGTTTAGCAATGTGGACACGCTTATAGTTTTCTTGAATAGCTGCGTTCTCATATGCAAACTCAGAGGTCCCCCCGGTGATACCATACATGACCATTTTAGAAAAATCACGTGTTTCATAATCGGCTGAAACGATTCCGAAATTACCCAAGATTAAAGCAGCCCCTGCGCCCAGTGTTGCCGGCGACTGGATTCCGTAATCAAAAATATTTTTATCTGAAGAATAGTTGTAATTCACTGCTCCGATTGAACTCTCCATTTTCGCCAAAAAGTTATCACTAATGGATTGCTTAGTTGCTGAGTGCCAAAAAGCACCAACACGGAAGTACGGAATAGGAGAATATTGAACACCTAATTTAGTTTGAACAGAAGGACCTTTCGTAACAACATCTCCCGTGCTATTTTCTTCAATCAAGGAGTAACTAACAGCAGTACCATTTGAAGAAAATGATTCCGAATATGTCGAATTCTTTTCAAACACCACCTTACGAAATGCGAAAGACGCTCCTACAAATAACTTATCTTCAAATGCTCTTGCAACGCCCAAACACGTTTCGCGTATATACCCTTTCTCTTCTACGTTCTGACGTCTTGTGAACGTGTTGGTGTCTATGTTCACATGTGAATAAGGATTGCTTACTCCAGGATTAATTAAATACGTTTCCCAAGCCAACCCAGCTCCAAAAGGGAATGATGCTGAAACTTCTGAGTTAGCGGGATTGTAGTAGTTCAATTGATCTGTGTATACATCGAGAAGTGATGATTGGTTATCACTCGACTCTAAATTATACTGACGTCTGAATGTTTGTGTCCTTCCATATGCCAAACCATAAATCCAAGGCCCCCATCCGTTACCTGCTACTCCAAAAGTTGAAGTAAAACCGAAAGTATTTATACCCAATCCCGTTGCGGAAGAAGAAGAAACTCGATTGTTAAAATCCACATTCGTTGAACGCGAAAGCAGACTCAATCCGAATTCCAAGTTCTGCTTTTTATAAGCCGCTATTCCCGCAGGATTCTGAAAGAAATTCGTAAAGTCTGCACCTAGAGCGGTGTAGGCCCCACCCATTCCCAATGCTCTATTTGTGTAGGCTCCAAACGTATTGGAAAAGCGAAGTGCATCATCTTCATTTTGCGCAAAAACGAATTGCACACTGAATATTAAAACCAATGCTAGCGAAACTATTTTCCTCTTTCGAAGAACCTTGTGTAACATCTTGTTCAACATCTTGCTTCGAATCAAGGTCTCTTACCTGGTGAAGTTGTTCTTGAGGGAGAGCTTGGAGCAGGGCTCGTCCGCGTCGGAGTTGAACGAGATGGAGACGGGGAAGGTGAGCTCGTTGAAGGTTTAGTTGATGTTGATCTCGAAGGAGATGGCGAACTGTAACTTGGTGCAGGACGCGAAGGACTTGTGTTTGTGGGTGATGTCGTTCTCGAAGGTCCTGCATTCGTTGGGCGCGTGTATGCAGGAGTTGATCGTGAAGGACTAGAATAAGTTGGACTTGTTTGGGTATTGGTAGAAGACGGTCTTGAATAAGTCGGATTCGAATAGTTGGAAGTGTTCGCGCGTACAGGAGCCACTGGCTGAGGTGTGCGCGGTGTTTCACTAATCGGTTGAACCAAACTTTTTTGAAGAACACCACGTCCGTATGCGGAAGAATTCCCGGTTCCTACACTTGTAGGTCTGCGATGATGGTGTGTAACATTCGGTGTTTCACCACTTCCGTTTGAGCCTCCCCAACCACCGCCATTTCCATTCCAACCATTCCCGTTCCAGCCATTTCCATTCCAACCAATTCCGTTTCCGTACCAACCATTTCCATAACCGTAACCTCCCCAACCAAATCCACCTAGACCATAGCCGTAAGGATTGTAACCATAACCTCCATAGGGGTTAAATGAACTATACGGATTAAAACCGTAATTGTTAAAACCGTAAGGATTATATCCGAAATTATTGAATCCTCCAAAGTTGTTGTATGGATCAAAGCCTCCCATTCCGAATCCATTGTTATAACTGGAAAAAGCGTTCAAACCATAACTCAATTGCCAACCGCTTATGGGATTAAAAGTTGCACGCGGATTGGTTCCTCCGTTAAAAGAATTTGCGCGGGTTGCTGAATTTGGATCATAGTAATCATCTCCTGTTCCCGCTGCATTCGCCGTTGTTGAATTGTCGTAAAACATTTCCTTTCCATTCCAATACATTTCATCGTCTTCAGCACGTGTGCGGTCGTCCGTTAAATTTTCAAAACTCGCACAAGAACTTAAAGCAAGAACTGTCGTGAAGAAATAAAAATTTCGTTGTATCGCTTTCATAATCGTATGGATTTGATAGTTTAAAGGTAATAAGGTTTTACATTTGCAACTTCGAAAAAAGAAAAAAAATGGCCGAGAAAATTCCGACAAGAAAAGAAGATTACTCCAAATGGTATAATGAACTTGTGATGCAAGCCGATTTGGCGCAACACAGTGAGGTGAAAGGTTGTATGGTTATTAAACCATACGGCTATGCAATTTGGGAAAAGATGAAGGATCAATTGGACAGTCGCTTCAAGGAAACCGGTCATCAGAACGCTTATTTTCCGTTGCTGATTCCAAAGAGTTATTTGAGTAAAGAAGCTGCGCATGTTGAAGGATTCGCCAAAGAATGTGCCGTTGTAACGCATTACCGACTGAAGTCTCAAGATGGCGGTGTTGTAGTTGATCCAGATGCTAAGCTTGAAGAAGAATTAATCATCCGCCCTACCAGTGAAACCATTATTTGGAACACATACAAAGGTTGGATTCAGAGTTACCGCGACCTTCCCTTGCTTATTAATCAATGGGCGAATGTGGTTCGTTGGGAAATGAGAACTCGTCTGTTTTTGAGAACAGCTGAATTCCTGTGGCAAGAGGGGCATACCGCACACTCAACTGCGCAAGAGGCCATTGAAGAAACAGAGCGCATGCTTGATGTGTATGCTGAGTTCGCTGAAAATTACATGGCAATGCCAGTGGTAAAAGGAAGAAAATCTGAAAGTGAAAGATTTGCAGGTGCACTAGACACCTTATGCATTGAGGCATTGATGCAAGATGGAAAAGCACTTCAAGCTGGAACATCTCACTTTCTCGGACAAAATTTCGCGAAAGCATTCGATGTGAAATTTGCGACGAAAGAAGGAAACACTGAATATGTTTGGGCAACCTCTTGGGGGGTGAGCACAAGACTCATGGGCGCACTAATCATGACACACAGCGACGATAAAGGACTGCGTGTTCCGCCGAAACTCGCTCCTATTCATGCTGTGATTGTTCCTATTTACAAAGGACTTGAGCAGTTGGAAGTGATTCGTGAAAAAGTTCTTCCATTGGTGAAAGCGTTAAAAGCGAAAGGTATCGTTGCGAAATTCGATGATGACGATAGTAAGCGCAGCGGATGGAAATTCGCAGAGTATGAATTGAAGGGAGTTCCCGTTCGTTTAGCTATTGGACCAAAAGATTTAGAAAACGGAACCGTTGAAATTGCTCGTCGAGACACTTCTGAAAAATCCACGGTTGCTTTCGAAGGAGTTGAAAACACGGTTGAACAATTGCTAGAAGACATTCAAACCAATATGTACAATCAGGCATTGGAATTCAGAAATGGACACATGACTGAAGTGAATGATTACGAAACGTTTAAAAAACTTCTTGACGAAAAGACCGGTTTCTTCTTAGCGCATTGGGACGGCACTGCTGAAACAGAAGAGCTAATTAAACAAGAAACTAAAGCCACCATTCGTTGTATCCCATTTGATGGACCAACAGAACCGGGTGTATGCATGGTGACCGGAAAACCAAGTGAACGACGTGTTCTATTTGCAAGAGCTTACTAATTATGAATACTCAAGAACAAATACTCGCCCTGCTGAAGAACAAAAGCGTTCTCAAGCAAGATGTATTTCACAACACAATTGCACAATTCAATTCTTTGAAGGAAATTTTAAAAACGACTATTCAAGAATTGACAGAAAAGTTTGGAAACACCGATTCACGTGTATCCTTTGAATACCGTGACAGAGGAGCATTTCAATGCGAAATTCGTGTAGCAGGTGACCTTCTTATTTTTCAAATGCACACGAATGTTTTTCAATTCGAAAAAGACAGTAGCTTTTGGCAAACAGGTTATTTAAAAGAGAATCCAGACAACAGTTACGTAGGTACCATTAATGTCTACAATTTCCTTTCTGACTCCTTCAGGTATGACAGAACCGCTGATGTGGGATATTTGTTGGCGCGTGCCTTTATTAACAAAGAAAATCACTTTGTGGTGCAAGGAAAAAAGCAATTGGGAATTCTCTTCAACGATTTAGTTGCTTCAAATTTCGATGCATCGAACCAAAAGAAATTCATCGAGCAAGTTATTCTATACGCCTTGAACTTCGATCTATTGATTCCACCTTATGAAAATCTTCACCAAATAACGGTAGAAGAAATGCAGGACATCAATCACAGTGGAAGTTTAGCCACAGGGAAAAGAATGGGATTTCAATTCAGCACATTGAAATAAAAAATGTCACACTTGAAAGTGATTATCATCATTTTTGAGATTGACATTGCATTTGAATTTTGCCTTCGTGCAAAAAGCCCAGCTCATTCGTAAATACAACGTCCCAGGACCAAGGTACACAAGCTATCCCACTGTACCACATTGGCAGCATGAAAAACCTACCAACGAAAGTTGGCTCAATGAAGTACGAAAAACTTATGCTACCGATTGTAAAGAGGAAGGATTGTGCTTATACATTCACCTACCCTATTGCGAGAGTTTGTGCACCTATTGCGGATGCAACACGCGCATTACTGTTAATCACGCCGTCGAGAAACCGTACATTGAAGGCCTCTGCAAAGAGTGGGATTTGGTCCTTCAGGAATTGGGAAGTAAGCCAGTTGTAAAAGAAATTCACCTGGGTGGTGGGACTCCAACGTTTTTCTCTCCAGAAAATCTGCATTCACTCATTGCATACATCCAATCGAAAAGCATACAACATAAAAATTTCGAATACAGCTTCGAAGGACATCCAAACAACACAACATACAAGCATTTGGAAACTCTCGCACAACTCGGATTTAAAAGGGTAAGTTTCGGGGTGCAGGATATTGATCCAAGAGTACAAGAAGCCATTCATCGTATTCAACCTACAGAAAATGTAACTCGCGCTATTGCCTGGGCCCGAGAGCTCGGTTACGATAGCGTGAATATCGATTTAGTTTACGGACTTCCGTTTCAGACTTTAGAAACAGTTAAGAAAACTATAGAAGAAGTGTTTCGATGGAAGCCCGACCGCATTGCTTATTACAGCTATGCGCACGTTCCGTGGTTGAAACCTGGACAGCGAAAATACACTGAACTCGATCTTCCCGCAGGAGATGAAAAAAGAGCACTCTACGAAAATGGATGTATGTGGCTGGAAGAAAACGGTTATGTAGAAATCGGAATGGATCATTTCGCCTTAAAATCAGACCCTCTTTACGAATCGTATGCAAATGGAAATCTACATCGAAACTTCATGGGGTATACCACCACTACAAGTCGATTGCTCCTAGGGTTAGGAGTCTCCTCCATTAGCGATGCCTGGGGTGCCTTTGCACAAAACGAAAAAACCGTTGAAGGATATTTAACTCGAATTAACAACAACGAATGGGCTTATTTCAAAGGACATCAATTAACCATTGAAGAGAAAAAAATACGACAACACATCACCCAACTCATGTGTCATTTCCATACCGAATGGTCATTCGGCGATCCGATAGAAGAACAAATTAATCTCCGGCTTTCGTCATTGAAGGAAATGGAGCGAGACGAATTACTTCAACTTCGAGAAAACTCGATTACTGTGCTACCCGAAGGAAAGAAATTTATTCGCAATATCTGCATGGCTATTGACCCTCATATCTCCAAAAACAACGATACACTCTTTTCTACGACAATTTAAACACAACCACTGGAAGCGTTTTCGAGAGTTCTTTCAATCCTGCACTCGGCTTTAGGATTACCCTTCCATATTGTTTTACAATTTTCATTTTTTGGTGGGTGCTCAACTCTTCTATGTATGAATCCGAAGAAACTACGGACCACGGCAAAACCAATTCTTTGTCTATACTCTCGCCTTCTTTCAACAATACATAGGCATACTTCTCTCCGTTCTTTCCCTCTGTGAAATAGACATTTCCCCATTTAAATTCAGAGACACTACGAGTATTATAAATGGCCTCTGAATTTCTGCTTGTCCAATTCCCAATTTCTTTCAATCGAAGATTCACTTCCTCCGGAAAAACTCCGGTCGCTGTTGGACCAACTCCTAGAAGCAAGTTTCCTCCTTTAGCAATTACTTCAACCAACTTATGAATAACTTCTCGCGAAGATTTGTACTTGTCATTGGGCACAAAACCCCAAGCATTTCCGAGGGTCATGCACGTTTCCCATGGATAATCCAATCTTCCTTCAGGAATGCGCTGTTCAGGCGTTCTGTAGTTTTCATATTCTCCATGAACGGTTCTATCGACGACTAATGTTCCTCGATTATTCTTGCGAGCTATTTCAGCTAAACGCGGAACATTCACATCTTGACTCCACGCCGGAATTGGACATTGCCATGAGAGGACTTCATCGTTAACGGTTTCTAACGGACGCACCCAACCGCCGTCTAGCCAAAGCATATCTACTTTTCCGTATTCTGAAGTCAACTCTGAAATTTGATTCGCGGTATAATTTTGAAAACGCTTCCATTGTTCTGGGAATTTTCGAATATCATAATTGTTATTGCGCTCTCCCGTCGCGAAGGCATGCCACCAGTAATAATCGGAATGCCAATCGGGTTTCGAAAAGTATGCTCCGATGAAAAAATCTTCTTTTCGAAATGCATTAAAAACTTCTTTCGTCACATTCGATTTTGGATTTGATTGGAAAGGACCATTCGTAATCTTGAAATCTGAATATTTGCTATCGAACATGCAAAATCCGTCGTGATGTTTGGTGGTAAAAACCAAATATTTCATCCCAGCAGATTTCGCCGCAGTGGCCCACGCTTCCGGATTGAATTGCGTTGGATTGAATTCCTTCGACAAACCGAAATACCACTTCTTGTAATCTTCGTAATCCAAAGCGGTGTCTCTTCCCACCCAATCTTCGTTACAGATAGACCAAGACTCTACAATACCCGGTACTGCATAGATTCCCCAATGAATAATAATTCCAAATTTCAAATCGCGCCAATGTTCTAGGTTTTCACGAACCGAAGGATCATTCGGGTAGGTGTATGCCGGCGATGGTTGTGACCACGCCATAGAACTAAAAATCAAAAACAGAACTACACAAATATTCTTCATTTCAATAACAATCTAAATAAACATGGCACACACTGCAATGACGGTCCAAGGTATTGTAACATTGTCATATCCCTTTGCAGAAAAGGCTTCAGCCAAAGTACTCGAAACAGCAATGGTTAGAACTAACCAAACGTGTTCATTCGTCTCGTTTCCACTTAAAAAATAAATTGCCAACATGGTGCTTACAACCAAAAACGCAAGCGACCCAGCAACACTCTTTTTTTGTTTTCCAACAGCATAAGGCTTCCACGGCCAACGCTTACCAACAAGGGCCGCTGCAGGATCGGCCAGCGCCATGATTAAAATAGGTAGATAAAAAAATAACGTGTTCCCCTTCCAAACACTCGCTAAAAAAGATGTGTAAACCGCCAACGGATAACACAAGCTTCCAACGGTGTCGCGGTCCACAGCATTAATCGATTTCAAAAAATTAAATTTGATACTTGTTGAAAGTAATATCGCAAATGTTGCGCAGAGCACCAGCACCCACCAATGATTGCTGAGCATAACAGGAAATAACATCGTTAAAAAACCAGTTCCGACATGCGACCATTTGCGGGTAAGTTCGGCTTTCACTTTGAACACGTGATAAAGCAATTCACCACATGCGAACAATACCAAAAAGGAAGTAGAAAGTAAAACCGTATTTGTTAAATCTCTCCCTAAAACAGTGTACAATGCTTCCATATTCAAAAATCAAAAAAGTACGCAACAAAAGACAAAACCGACCAAACGGCAAGAAAACTATCGAACCGATCAAGCACACCGCCGTGTCCCGGAATGATTTCACTAAAATCTTTTTTACCGGAAAAGCGCTTCAACCAACTGGCAAGTAAGTCTCCGTATAGTCCAACAACCGCCATGGCCATTCCAATAAAAAACAAATATTGTCCTTCTAAAATCCACCACGTTGTGAATCCCATTACGAGCGCCCCACCAATGAAGCCACTTCGTGTTTTATTTGGACTCATACGCGGAGCGAGAGCCCTGCCTTTGACTAACTCCCCAACAGTTTGCGAGAAACCATCAAACACAACAATTAGAAAGAATACAGGTAATAGTGATTCTCTGATTTCATAGGACAGAGACACACCAAATAACACCCCTGCATACACAATTGCAGAAACTACTTTAACTCGACCTGAAGCAATTTCTTTCCAACTGGAAATCACTTCGTACGCTCCAATCAAAGCAATGAGACCAATCAAAGCGAACGCGATATCTACTGCGTACTTCATGCAGACCACCAAAACGCTCACCAAAGCGAGGTAGACAAAATACTTCAACCACAATCTCCTTCGGGCTACATCATCTTTCTTTTTCGAAATGAAATAAAATCCTACTCCCGTAATAAGGTAATACGACAAGAGTATGGAAACGACTTGAAAAAAATGATATGTCAGAAAAATCTTCATGCTATTTTTTTCTTCCTAACTTTTGATGAGCGCTTGTGAAATGACCTACAGACAGTGCTGCGGCAATACTCAATTCACCCGACAAAACAACAGCAGCGCATATCTCTGCGAACTTTCTAGCTTTGCCGCTTCCGTAACAATCCATCAACTCCAAACACTCGCGTTGGGTTGGCAATCCTGTTCCACCACCAACAGTTCCGACAATTAAATTAGGTAAGGTAACTGCGGCGTACAATCCTCCGTCTGCTGTAACTTCCATGCGTGTAATTCCAACCGAGGCTTCACTCACACATGCGGCATCTTGACCTGTGGCAATAAACAACGCCGCTAATCCATTCGCGTAATGTCCTTGCGCTCCAATGCTTCCCGTTTGAATGGTTCCTACCGTTGAAGCTTGCCAGTATTCGGCCATCTTAGCAGGAGTCGATTTTAAAACTTGATTTACAATTTCATAACTCAAATCTATTTCGGCAGTAACTTTTTTACCTCGTACATGCATGAACGACATGGCCGTTGCTTTTTTATCTCCAGAAAAATTCCCTTCTATGTACCACGTCTTCGGTTGAATGGGTGCGTTCTCGATTAACCATTTACAAATAGCATCTGTGCAAATGGTTACCATGTTCTGTCCGCTAGCATCGCCCGTGAAATAACCGAACGTAATAATCAATTGATTTCCTTCAATGTTCGTAGAGATGTCTTCCAGTTTAGCAAATCGACTTGTTGCAGCTACAATTTCGTGCATCTTGGATTCTTGGGCCAAAGCCCACACAACAAAAGTTCCTAAATCGGCCAAGTCGTTAAATCGAAACAACGGTGCACGATAAACATTTTCCGTTAGGCAAACCGAGCGAATTCCACCAGCCATGAATGTAGCCTTTGAACCGCGCTGATAGCTTGCGACAAGAGCTCCTTCACTGGTTGCAAGAGGTACAAAAAAATCGCCGTGCGCTGAAGTTCCTACTACGCGCACCGGACCAATTACTCCCGTGGGCACTTGACTCATGCCGATGTAATTTTCAATATTACCTTCCATCTTTGAAAGATCTTCGAACTTACTTTTCCCGCTTAGCACAGGCAACTCAACACCTGTTGAGCGTTTCAAAAAGTCTAAACGCTCCTGCTGAAACTCTGCACTGAACATCTCGCGCAAGGGCATTTGTTCGTGATCTTCACTTTCAAAAGGACGCGACTTTAACTTCTCCAAAAGTGAATTAATCTCTTGTGTTGAATTAATTCTCCAAAGTGCCTTCAATGATTTTTCGTATGGATATGACATGTTAAAATTTCTTGTTCGTGTGTTTAGAAGTTCGGAAAACAAAATCGACGCCGCTCATTGCCTTGGCTTGATTGAACCATTCACTATAGCTTGGCTCCTTAGGGACATTCAAATCTATCTCATCGAGCCAATAGGCGGGCATTCCTGGATAGACATGATGAGCTTCATGCAAATTAAAATTGAAAAGAAAATATTTCGTCAGGAAAGGCCAAGCATAAAAACTTCGCGTATACTGAACTTGATCTTTGTAGGAAATTGGTTTAACGTCCTCACCATTCGAAATCGGAATTTCAATGTGTGTGTGTTGTGTCAGAATAATTAATTCTTTCCAAACTAAACTCAACAAAAAAGCAGGAAGAAAAAAATGATTGACTTCCTTCCAGAAGAAATAAAAGACCGTGATATAGAACACCGTATAAAGAACAACAGACAGCAATGCGTTTCGGTATTGATGTTCGTTGAGGAACCGACGCATTTTTCCTAAATTCCAGTAGTTACTGAACATATAGAACAAATAGAAAATCGGAATGAATAGAAACCAACTCACATTGGCTACAATGCGCATAACAGGGCTC
>JBJOON010000004.1:0-21502 GCA_046051235.1 Bacteroidota bacterium | reverse complement strand
AAGAACTGATCGCCTTGCATCATGCGCGCAAAGCCAGTTCTGTGATGATCGAGGTGAATGAATTTTCCATAGCCGAACTCCTTACTCCAATTGGGTAAGTGGTCGGGCATAATGTGGGTATGGGTATCTATTTTTAGCACGGTGGTTTTTCGTGTGGCGAAGTTAACGAATCTTTTACTCCTTTTTTACTTTGCGCAAATCGAGCATGTTTACCGGGTTAGTTGGGAAATTTTTAATGTTTGAACGAATGAAGTGCATGACTTGGTCGTAGTACAAAGGGATGATTGGAGTTGCTGAATGAATAATCTCTTCGAGTTGTTTGCTACAGACAAGGGTGCTATCGGCTGAGTTGGTTTTGCCCATCTTTGAATAGATGTTGTCATAAGCTTCGTTGCTGAAGTGGGTGTAGTTCGGGCCGTTCGGCGCAAAGCGCTGAGTGGTGAAAACGGAATAGAAGTTTTCCGGATGTGCATAATCGGCTAACCAGCTTTTTCTAAAAACAGAAAGTTGACATTTCGAAGCTTGGTCACGAAACGCCGCACCTTGCAGTTGTTGTATTTCGCAGGGAATTCCAAGTTGCTGCCATTCATGTTGAATGTATTCCATTAAGTCGGCGTAATCACTCGTAGTGCTTAATACGATGGTCGGAAGATTTTTTCCATTAGGGTATCCAGCTTCAGCAAGCAAATCCAACGCAAGTTTTTTATTGAAGGAAATGCGTTGTTGGATATTTAAATTTTTAGCCGCAGCCGGAGAGCAAAATCCAAAGTCGGCTGGAATTACGGTGTTGTTGCGCAAATGCTTCACCATATCTTTTTTATTTATAGAAAGGTGAAGGGCCATTCTTACACGTGGATCAAGCAAAGCTTTGTTCGCTTGAAGGGCGGGGTCTACTACGAATCCGAGATAGTCTGTTTTAATGAAAGGCGTTTTTTGTAAGTACAATTGAGAACGGTATGCGCTGGACAAATTTCCATTCGGATCAAGTAATTCATCCTTGAACGCATTGTGAATGCCACTCATGAAATCATACTTCCCTTGAAGCAATCCTTGGTATTCAGCCGACATGTCTTTCACGAAGTCAATTTTCACGGCGTCTAAATACGGAAGGGAATTTCCGAATTCATCTTTCAAATAGTAATTCGGATTTCTATGAAAAACGAGTGCAACGTTTTCATACCAAAAAGCGAATTGAAAAGGACCGCATCCAACAGGATGATTGCGAAAATCGGTTCCAAACATTTCAACGGCTTCGTGCGGAACAATGTTGGCATATTGCGTCGTTAGCAATCCGAGGAAGGGAGCAAACGGTTCTTTAAGTTGAATAATGAATGTAGAATCGTTCGGTGCTGTGAAGCCCTTGTCAGCGACTTTTTCGAAAATCCATTTGCCTGGAGAAGCAACGGCGTTGTCCAAAATTCGATTGAAGGAATAAACCACATCTGAAGCAACCACTTTTCTTCCATGTTCTGAGGGGAAGCAGGAGTTGTTATGGAAGTATACGTTACTCTTCAGAATAAAAGTATAGGTAAGAAGGTCCTCAGAAGTGGCAAACGACTTAGCGACGGAAGGAACAACCTGAAGCGAATCATTCAATTCAACCAATCCGTCGAAGAGTTGATTGGTAGCCCACATGATTTCAAGGTCGCGCGCAAATGCGGGGTCAAGCGAGGTAATACCGTTGCTTTCGTTGTAACAGAACACATTTTTGTTGTCACTTCGTTCTGTTCCGCAAGAGACAAACACAAAGAGAGTGAGGACACTTCCGAAAAATATGTTTCCGATAAATTTCATTCAAACAAAAATAGAGTAGGTGGAAGTAGAATTGTTCTGTTCTACTTTTGAGTTATGAAAAAAATAGGTGTGTTATTCTTCGTAGCATTAATGGTTTCCTGTAAAACCGCTCAGCCAAATACCATGACGTATTCAGAAGCTCCTGCTAAAGTCAAGTTCGATTTAATGAGTTACAACGTTGAGAATTTATTCGACACGCTAGATGATCCGAATAAAGCCGACGAAGATTTTACTCCAACCGGAAAGTTGCAATGGAATACCGCGAAGTATTACGAACATTTGAATCATACCGTAGATGCGATTACGAACAAGGGAACAAACTTTCCCGCCATTGTGGGTTTGATTGAAGTTGAAAACGGAACAGTCTTGAACGATTTGGTTAACACTTCTTTTCTGAAGGGAAAGGGATATCAAGTTGTATGGTATGAAGGTCCAGATGAACGAGGAATAGATGTAGCCATGATTTATGATTCGAAGCGTGTTACAATTGTAGGAAGCAGACCTGTTCCTGTTGTTTTAGAAAGTGTGTCAGACCCAAACACAAGAGACATTCTTAAAGTTTCTGTTAAAGTGGGAAGTGAGGATTATCATTTGTTCGTGAACCATTGGCCTTCGCGCAGGGGTGGTCAAGATGAATCGGAAATGCATCGAATTAAAGCCGCGAGTGTTTTAAGAAAAGAAGTGGATCAGATTCTATCATTAAATGCGAAGGCGAATATTGTTTGCATGGGAGACTTCAATGATTTTCCTTCGAACAAAAGTGTTCACGATGTTTTACAAGCGGGCGTGTCGAATGAACATTCGGTTTTGTTTAATATGATGTCAGATTTCGAAGCGTTGAAGCAGGGTACGCATTTCTACAAAGGAGAGTGGAGTCCTTTAGATCAGTTTATGGTGAGCTACGGAATGTTCGATAACAAATGTATCTCTGCAAGTTCTTTTGAAGTGGTGTCCTATGATTTTTTGTATTATACATCAAAGGATGGAGTGAAATCGCCAGCTAGAGCCTATGTTGGAGATTCATACAAAGGAGGGTACAGTGATCACTTGCCCATACTTATGCATGTGAATTAATTCGAGAAAAAAATATGGAGTAATAAAAAAGCCGTCTCATAAGAAACGGCTTTTTTAATTTTCTGAAGTAGAATATTATTTCTTCTTCGCAGCTTTCTTAGGAGCAGCAGCTTTTTTAGCAACAGCTTTCTTAGGAGCAGCAGCTTTTTTAGCAACGGCTTTCTTAGGAGCAGCAGCTTTTTTAGCAACGGCTTTCTTAGGAGCAGCAGCTTTTTTAGCAGCAGCTTTCTTAGGAGCAGCAGCTTTTTTAGGAGCGGCCTTTGGCGCGCTAGCTTTGGTTTTGGTTTTCATAAAATAAACGGTTGATTATTTTCTTTTCAAAGCGTTCACTCAACGTTATAAGTGAACTTAAAAATACAGTGGATACACTTTCACTTTTCCGTCGCTTCTTATCCCAATTGTTGGACTTGGAATTTTGATAAAGTTAATTACGCTTGCAACTTTCTTCACCCATTTTCTTCGCCATTCAATTCCATTCAAATCTGCATCAAAAGAAAAAAAGAATTCACGTGTCGCTTGAAAATTATTAACACTATTAATGTTATTATCTGCGAATACATTTTCATCTATACTGTAGCCAAATGAAACACATAACCATCTTGTGAAGCGCTTGGTATTCGTGCGATTCAGAGATAGTGGTGCAGAGAGCCAATATGTTTGTCCGTTGTAATCTTTCAAAAGTCGTTGTTGAAAATTACGACCAAATGTTTCAGGACGAAGATTAGCAAACTCACTTTTCTGATAAGAAAATTTCATTGAGATGAATTGTTGTTGAAGAAAATATTCTTGCGAAGCGAATAAAAAATATCCGAAAGTGTTTGCAATCATATCCGTATTTGAAAATCCCCACTGCGCAGATTTTCCATCTAAAATTTCAACACCTGTTAAGTATAAAAGTCCGCTTGCTCCGCCGAGAAGAATATTTCTGTTTCGGTTTGAAGCGCCTGTTTGAAGTGTATTGTAGAAGTTTCTTCCGATTTGATAAGATGTGAATGCATGTCCGAATTTATCCATCTGCATCCATTCTTTCGAATCATTGAAGAAATGAAATTTGCTTTGCGGATAATCTTTGTACCACAACTCATTCAATCCAATGAATGATGCTGATGATACTCCTATTGATAGAGATGATATTAAAGTGTTTTGTTTTTTTTGTTTCGAAAGAGCTACAGCGAGTGTGTCATTTTCATTTGCGAAAGCATGAGTTGAAAAAAGAAAAAATATAAAAAGTGACAAACTTTTTTTCATCGTTGAATATCAAGTGAGTCTAAATATTGCTGATAGGTTCGAGCGTATTCTTTGTGCTCTGCGTAGGTCACCGCGAAGTTGTGTTTGCCTGTTCCTCCGGGCTGTGCGCACATGAAAATGTAGTTGTGAGTTGCAGCATTTAATACAGCGTTGATGTATGATTTTTCTACAATGTGTATTGTTGCTGGAGGAAGGCCTTTATAAAGATACGTGTTGTAAGGAGAATCAAATTTCAAATCATCATGTCTAACGCGTTGTCTTTTTTCTTTTGTGTTAATTCCAAATAATACAGTTGGATCCGATTGAAGAAGCATTTCTTGATTTAGACGATTTAAATACAAACCTGCAATTTGTGAAGCTTCATCTTTGTTTGCTGTTTCTCCTCGCACAATGGATGCGAGAACATATACTTCGTGTTCAGACAATCCTATACGCGATGCCAATGTGTCTTGTTCATTGGTCCAGTATTCTTCATAGAGCGTGTTGAGTCTTGAAAAGAAATTCTCCGGTGAACTTGTCCAATACATTTCATAAGTGTCACCCAATAACCTTTCTAGGACTCGTTGCTGGCGAATTTCAAGTGGTAATTCTTTCGTGTTGGGTGCAAGTAAATCTAGATTTTTGTTGACGTAGCTCATGAACTTGGCACTGTCTTGTTCGAATTTTTTACCAAATTTTTGAGCAAGGTTGTAAATTGTTTTAACGTTGTCAATGCGAATGGAAACAGCATTCTGATTTCCCGAGAGCAACTTGTTGAAAATTGCCCGAGCTGAGGAGTTCCCGTTGAGAGTGTATTTGCCTGGAGGAAATTTATCTACTGATTTGAAAAATGATGTTACCTTCCATTTGTAATAAATAATGCTTGGCGTTTGAGCATTGATGTATAAAGAGTCAAGTATCGTTTGTTCAACAGATGCTCCTGTGTTGTTTGTAGCGATGAAAATAGAGAACTCTTTTCCATTAGAGTTCAATGGTGTAAGTGTCAAAATACAAGATAAGATTGCAAAGGCAACAAACAAAGTTGCGGCAACAACTGCCGTTGCTACTTTCTTATTATGTTTTAAGTAGTTTTTCATATCTCTTAACTATTCGATTAAGGCACATTTGTTCTCTTTGAAATTCAAACCCAGATTTTTCAAAAAGTTGAATGCTTGGTATATTGTAACTATCTATGAGAGCAAAAACGATTTCAATGTGCTTGTCAAATGTAAGTTTTTTCAGTAATAGCTGAATAGACTCTTTGCCAAATCCTTTTTTATGATCTGTTCTGTTTGGAATAAGTATACCGATACCAATTGATTTGTCATTTTCGTTGAAATTAAATGCATCCAATATTCCTATTGGTGAATTGCTTTCTGTTTTACGAATGATCCAGCGTTGTTGCTTATGAAGAGGGTATAACCTTGAAGGGAAAAAACAGTCGGTAATTTCCTCCAGGGTATACGGACCTGGGTGTTCATTAATGTGCCAATACTCTTCCAAATTTTCAACCCAATGTATATATTTAAGATCGGCTCGAGTGATTTCTGAAATGTATATTTTTTCCATTTATTAATATTCCTTTCAAAAATACAGGAAATGCCTTTGAGATAATGAAAGACCTTCGTTTCTTTGCTGTATGATGAAAACGAGAACTTTATTTTTATTTGCTTTTTTCGGAGCCCTATTAAGCAGCTGCAGCATCAATAAGAATATCATGTTTCAAACCGACACCGAGTACGAGTTTAAGAAACCAGATCTCGATTCTACAAATAAGGAATATAAACTCGCCCCTTTCGATTACATTACAATTAACCTGTTCACAGGAGATGGTGCAATGATTTTAGAATACACCACGAGTGGAATTGAACGTCAGCCTAACTATGGGGGATTCGATCTGTATTATATTATAGATGAAAATGGCGAAGTAGATTTGCCAGTAGTAGGAAGGACTAAATTATCTGGTCTTTCAATTCCTGAGGCGCAACAATATTTAGAATCGAATTTTATAAATTATAACGATCCCTTTTGTTTGGTGCGTGTGCTCAATAGACGCGTAATGGTTTTTACAGGCGAAGGAAGTTTAGGGGCAGTCGTCCCATTGGCTAATCAAAATATTTCTGTTCTAGAAGCAATTGCTCTAGCGGGAGGAATTCGTGAAAGAGGAAATGCTTCAAAAGTAAAAATCATTAGAGGTAAGAACGGGGTTAATGAAGTATACCGGTTAAATCTTTCAACGATAGAAGGAGTGGAGAGCGCAAAAATGATTGTGCAAGCAGGGGATATTATTTATGTTGAACCTGTTCCGCAAATCACGAACGAATTTGTGAAGGATATAGCTCCATTGGTCAGTTTGGTTTCTTCAACTTTAATTTTGTTCTTAGTCGTTACGAATTAAGCTATGCGTATAGAGAAAACTGATTTTCGCGACTTGCTTATCGTTCATCTTCCTGTCTTCGGCGATGAACGTGGTAGATTTCAAGAGACCTTTAAGGAAGCGCAATTCAGAATAGAAACTGGATTCAACATAACATTCGTTCAAGACAATGAAAGCCTTTCTAAGAAAGGGGTTTTACGTGGCTTGCATGCTCAGAAATCACCCAAGTCACAAGCTAAATTGTTACGCGTAGTAAGAGGAAGTATTTTAGATGTGGTAGTAGATCTTCGCAGAACCGAACCAACATTCGGCAAGAGTTTCCAAATTGAATTAAAGGCGGGCGACGGAAAATCTTTGTTTATTCCTGAAGGATTTGCTCATGGTTTTTACTGTCGTGAAGATGAAACCATTGTTCAATACAAATGCACGAATTATTACGATAAGAATTCAGAAGTTTGTTTGAATCCTTTCGATACTTCAGTGAATATTCACTGGCCGGAAGGAGAAAAGTTGCTTTCAGAAAAAGATCAAGAAGGACAAACCTTGGAAGAATTGAGCGATCTGTTTTTCTAGTTGTTCGGTTTTATACTAAAGGCAATGCTAGCCAATCGCTGAGTACCACTTCCTTCAATAATTTCATGCAAGATATTTTTCGAGGCTGCTTCACGTTCAAAAACTTCTTTCATATTTCTAACCCTTCCATATGGAACTCCAGATTCTTGAGCTTCGATTTCAAAGTCTGAACAACTTATTTGATCAAATGCCTTCTGAAGCATTTCCTTCAACACGATTCGGTGCTTTACGCGTTCCGTGTTAGATGAAAATCGAATATCTGAAGACGCAATCTTATCGTTAAGAATTAAGCAGAGTTTTTTGAATTGCGCGTCGCTCCCAATGGCCAATACAAGCCATTTACAGTCTTGTGTTTGGAAAAGCTCTCCGTAGGGTGCAATATTAGGATGCAACGAGCCTAGTCGCTGTGGAATGTTCCCAGTCATGAGAAAGTAACTCGCTTGATTTGCCAAAGAGGCTAGAGCTGCTTTTTCAAGAGACACTTCAACACATGAACCTTTTCCTGTTTTTGCTTTTTGAATAAGCGCGCAAAGTATTCCTTCCTTCAATTGATGCGCGGCTAAAACATCTATTAGTGCTACAGGCATTTTAGTTGGAGGCCCATCTGAACTTCCATTCATAAACATGAATCCTGTTTCCGCTTGAAGAACAACATCGTAGGCAACACGATCTTTTTCAAATTCGAATCCGCGAATAATACCTTGAATTAATCGAGGGAATTTTTGCGAGAGTAATTCAGCATTCAATTGAAATTTCGTGGCGTCACTTCCTTTGAAATTTGAAAGCACAATGTCTGCTGTTTCCAATTCCGAATGAATCAGAGCGATGTCTTTTTCATTGGTTAAATCTATAATATGAATTTCCTTTTTGTAATTGATGGAAGAGTAGTAGGAACTGATTTTATCTTTCGATTCTGACGGTGTGTGCCAAGTGCGGGTAACATCGCCATTCGTTTTGGCGTTTTCGAATTTTATTACGTGGGCGCCAAGTTCGGCGAAGAAGGTTCCCACCTGAGGTCCCGCCAAAACTGATGAGCAGTCTACTACTTTAAGTCCTTCAAACAATTCCATGAAGTAAAGGTAAAGACTTTACTTTTTAAGTAAGGCTTCCTTGTATTTTTCGAGACAGCGGTTTCTGGCGAACGTATGTTCTACGATAGGCAACGAATAAGCAGAAGTGTTGAACTCAGGGATCCATTTTTTAATGTACTCGTTCTGTTTGTCGAATTTTTCCATCTGAGATGTTGGGTTGAAAATTCTGAAATATGGCGCTGCATCGCATCCGCTTCCTGCGGCCCATTGCCAACCGCCAACGTTACTGGCTAAATCGAAATCCAATAATTTTTCTGCGAAGTAACGCTCTCCCCAGCGCCAATCTATCAGTAAGTGTTTTGTTAGAAAACTCGCAACCACCATGCGCACACGGTTGTGCATGAATCCTGTTGCATTCAATTCGCGCATACCTGCATCTACAAGCGGATAGCCAGTCTTCCCTTCACACCACAACTTGAATTCTTCTTCGTTGTTGTTCCATTCTATGTAGTCATAGGCCGGCTTGAAAGCATTGGAAACGGTATTAGGAAAGTGATAGATTATCATTTGATAAAACTCTCGCCAGATTAATTCATTCAACCATTTCTCATTCGATCTTAGGGCGTAAAGCGTTAGGGCACGCGTGCTCACAGTTCCGAAACGAAGGTGCAAACTCATGCGCGTAGTTCCGGAAATTGCGGGGAAATCGCGATTCAGATGATAGTTTTGAATTGCTTCAGTATTCAGTTCTATAGATGGAAATGGAATGCCCGATTTCTCGAATCCAATTTGCTCCAATGATGGTAAATCCAATGGTGCAGTTTGAAGAAAATTTGCTGAAAATTCTTCAGACGGAAAGCAGATTATTGGATGAGCATTTAAACGGGCTTTCCATTTTCTGCTGTAAGGAGTGTAAACGGTGTAAGGCAGTCCATCGTCTTTTAAAACTTCATTCGGTTCGAAAATTACCTGATCTTTCTTTCCGATAAATTGAATATCCTTTTCCTTTAAGTAATCATAAATGCGTTTGTCTCTTTCGCGCGCCTTTGGCTCGTAATCGCGATTGGCATACAACGTTTGTACATCGTATTCGGAAGTTATTTTTTCGAAAACTTCTTCGGGATTACCATGATAAACGCGCAGACTACTTCCAACTGAAATTAATTTTTCGTGAATAGATGTCAGACTCGCGTGAATGAATTCCACACGTGCATCGTTTTTTGGAAGATGCTGAAGAATGGTTGTGTCGAATATAAAAATAGGGAGAACAGGCAACTCAGCAGAAAGCGCTGCGTGCAACGCATGGTTGTCGGTCAGTCGCAGATCTCTGCGAAACCAATGAATGTTAATTTTCTGCTTTTCCATAAACGTTAGTCAATGCTTCTTGTATAGTGTTGAATCTAAATTTAAATCCAGTCGATGTTATCTTAGAATTTGAAAGGCGTTGGCTCACCAAGACTAATTGAGCCATCTCACCGAAGATAAGTTTCAAAAAGAAGGCAGGTGTTTTCGGAAGGAAAAATGGACGGTGAAGGACCTGTGCAAGTGTTTTTGAAAACTCTTGATTGGTAACTGGGTTGGTTGATGTAGCGTTGTAAACTCCCGAAGGAACATCATTCGAAATACAATAGCTGAAGAGTTCAATTAAATCACGTTCGTGCACCCAACTCATGTATTGTTTTCCATTTCCAACTGCAGAGCCAATACCCGCTTTGAAAATTGGAGTTAATTTTTTCAAGGCGCCATCGTTTGCACTTAGCACAACACCAATTCGCAAATGTATTTTGCGAATGGAAGAATCAAGAGTCGAACAAGCTTCTTCCCATTGTTGCGTTAAATCGGAGAGAAATCCTGTTCCTTTTGCTGCTGTTTCATCTTGCACTTCAGCTGAGTTCTTGTAATAGCCAGATGCACTGGCGCCAACGAAAACTGAAGGCTTCGAATTCATTTCATTCAATAGTTCGCACAAGAATGCTGTAGATGAAATGCGACTTGAAACCATGAGAGCTTTGTTCGCTGCAGTCCATTTATTGGCTACACTGAAACCTGCCAAGTGAATGACACCTTGAATTTCAGGAAGTAAAGTTTTGTTTATTTCCTTTGTGGTTGGATTCCAGTAAACGTGCTGAAAATGTTCGGAGATTACTCTTTCTTGATTTCTTTGTGTGGAAAGATTCGTTACCGAATGCCCCTCCTTCAACAACAGCTGAATCAATTGCTTACCAATAAATCCAGTTCCTCCTGTGATTAATACGTTCATAGCGATTAAACACCTGAGCGGTGATTTAGTTCTCGTGTATTTTTTGAAGTTCTGCTAGTTCGAAATAGAGTCCCTTTTGAGCAATCAATTCTTCGTGAGTTCCGCTTTCGGCAAGCTGTCCTTGTTGCAAAACGAATATCTTGTCGGCATGATGCACACTGCTTATGCGGTGCGAAATGATAATATTGGTTTTCCCTTCACGAACCTCTTTCAATCCACGCATAATTTTCTCGTCGGTCTGGGTGTCAACTGCTGAAAGACAATCATCGAGAAGTAAGATTTCTGGATTGGAAATAATAGCTCTGGCAATGGAGAGTCGCTGCTTTTGTCCACCACTTAAGTTAATTCCTCGTTCACCTAAAAGTGTCTCGTACTTCTCTTCAAATCCAAGAATATTCTCATGTAAATCTGCAATCTGTGCTGCCTTAGCTACTTCCTCCATAGAGGAGTTTGCATTTCCGAAACGAATGTTGTTTTCAATGGTGTCTGAAAATAAGAATACATCTTGAGGGACAATGCCCATGAGGTTTCTGTATTCATTCGTTTCAAGATTTGAAGTGTCAATTCCATTTACGGTAATACTTCCTGAAGACGGCATGTATGCCTTCATTAACAATTGAACAATCGAAGATTTTCCAGATCCGGTATGACCAATGAATGCAATGGTCTCTCCTTTATGAATGCTTAAATTTAAATTGGAAAGGGCAACAATATTCGTCTCGGGATAAGTGAATGAAACATTTTTAAATTGAAGGTTATCAAAGGTTTTTACCACCTCATTCCCACTTGGAATGGCCGAGTTTTGATTTAGGAAAGCCAAAATGCGGGTCATACTAGCTTCACCCTTCAACACTAAACTGGTCACCCATCCGACACTTGCAAAAGGCCAGGTGAGTAAGTTTACATAGAATATAAACTGAACAATAACGCCGTAAGTAATATTTCCCGCGGCTACTTCTCGAGCTCCTATATACAAGGTGAGTAAGGTTGAAAGTCCAACCAGCATTCCAATAACCGGCATGAACAAAGCATCTGTCTTCACCAAATGCATTTGTAGTTTTTTGTAAGACTGACTTTGCTTGAAGAAGTGCTTCACAAAGTGATCTTCCAATCCGAATCCTTTCAGTACACGAATACCGCTCATGCTTTCTTGCACCGTGGTAGAGAGTTCGCTTTGCTGACGCTGAACCCGTTCTGTTTTTTTATTAATTCTTCTACTAACCAAGAAGATTCCAATCATCATGAATGGCAAGGGAAGCAGGGTGTAAAATGTGAGCTTCGGTGAAATTTTGTACATGATTCCGATGCACATGGCAAACAATACAATTAGGTTCAACGTGTACATAACGGCAGGGCCGAGGTACATGCGAACACGTCCAACGTCTTCGCTAATGCGATTCATTAAATCTCCTGTTCGATTCACTTTGTAAAATGAAACATCTAGTTTTTGGTAGTGTGCATAAATTGAATTTTTTATATCGAATTCCATCCAGCGCGACATGACAATGAGTGTCTGTCTTTGGAAGAACAAGAACAATCCTTTGATTAAGTAGAAGAATAGATAGAGGCCTGCAACAAGCACAGAAATATAGATGACCCAATCAGTGAAAGCTGCATTGTTTCGAACTTCAGGAATGTCAATTGAAAGTCCAAACCAACTTCTGAAAAGTGCTAACGTTTCTGGATAGTGAATGGTTTGTACTTTTCCTTGCGCGGCATTGAGTGCTTCAGCAAGAAAGTCAACACCTTCCCCCACAACTATTGGCGCGTAAACATTGAACGCAGTCGAAAGAACAATGAATAAGGTTCCTAGGAGGAAGCGTCCACGGTATTTCCAAAAAAGGTAATTGAGTTTTAAGAGTGCTTTCAAAATTAGAATTCAAAGTTCCAAGTAACACTCGGAAGAATAGGGAATAAGCTCACTTGCTTGGCTGTAATCTGAAATCCGCCGTTATCATTGGTGTCAGTAGCGAAGTATATGAAGTACGGATTCATGCGATTGTACAAGTTGTAAATTGAAAAGTTCCAACTGCTCCTGAATTTGCGAGGTTCTTCAACAACTTGATTCAGTGCCGCGTCGAAACGAGAACGAGTAAGTTTTCCCTTTACATTCAAAGAGAAATCAGCGCGGTGGTAGGGTGCCATTCGGAAACTATTTCTTTCACCATAAACCTCCACTAAATTTCCTTCAAAGAAATATCTTGAAACAGGAAGCGTAATTGCATTGCCAGTGGCGTAGACAAAAACAAATCCTAAATCAACGCGCGGAGAGATGGTGTACATCAGGACTACACTTGCATCGTGACGTCTGTCCCAGCGAGTCGGATAGGCCTTGCCGTTATTAATTTCTTCGAATATTCTCATTGTCTTCGACCAAGTATATCCTACCCATCCTGAGAAATCTCCCATGCGTTTCTTAATAAAGAACTCTGCCCCGTAACTGTATCCTCTTCCGAATACAAGTAAATTATCGATGTTATCTCCTACCGATTGGTCAGGAGTTGATCCTTCGCGGTAATCACTTTGATTGCGCATGTCTTTGTAATACAACTCTACGCTTGATTCCCAACTGTCGTCGAAGAAGTTTCTGAAGTAACCAATACTTGCTTGAGAAGCCAACTGAGGCTTTAATCTATCTGTGCTAGGAAGCCAAACGTCGGTAGGTAGGGAAGAAGGAGAAAGACTTGTAAGTGTAATGAATTGAAGGTTTCGCGAAAGTGCAAACTTAAAACTGGAAGCTTTGTTTATTTCGTATCGCGCATTTAAGCGAGGTTCAAAACCAACGTAGTCGGCAACTTTTTTATTCTTTTCGTATACTGTGGTAATGGGAGCGGTTGCCCCTCCTACACTTGAGTTTGAAGCAGGATAGGTATATCGAGTAAATGGTCCGACATGCATGAAGTACGGTATACGAACGCCTGCGTTGATTCTCCATTTCTCATTCACGTCAAAATCATCTTGGAAATAGGCAGCTGCCTCATGAGAATGTAACTTAACTTGTTCTCCCAAATCGAATTCTACATCGCCACTAGAAGCGTAAGTATTGTTCGGAGTAAATTGATGGTAGGTATAATCCAAACCCCATTTCATACGGTGTGTTGGATTTGGGTAATAGCTCCATTGGACTTTTGCACCGTAATCACGAATACCGCTACTTAGGCCAAATGTGAATTGGTCTTGCGTTCCTTCGAATCGAAATTTATAATCAGTGAATGTTAGAATGGCGTTCATGAAAAGCTTACTTCCCGACTGATGCGCCCAGCGTATTGTACCTGTTGTATTTCCCCAGGGAATTCTTGTGGAAAATCCAGCGTTGTTGCTATTGAAAGAGAACACATCTTTTCCGGTATATATACTAGCGAACAATTGATCGCGGTTGGAAAGTCTATAATTGAATTTTGCATTTAGGTCATAGAAGAAATACCCAGAACCATTGAATCCACTTTCCGGATTTATAAATGGCTTGGCTAATACGTCAATGTAAGTTCTTCTTCCAGATAAAATAAATGAGGAAGTATCCTTTTTGATAGGTCCTTCAATAGTAAATCGGCTGGCTATAGTTCCGATTCCTCCTGCTCCGTGAAACGACTTGCTGTTACCTTCTTTTAGATTAATATCGAGGACAGAAGACAGCCTTCCGCCGTAAGATGCCGGTCCGCCACCCTTGGTAATTTCTATGTTTTTAACCGCGTCGGCGTTGAATACACTGAAAAATCCGAACAAGTGAGAAGCGTTGTAAACAGTAGAATTATCGAGCAGAATTAAATTTTGATCAACACCCCCGCCACGAACATAAAATCCCGCATTTCCTTCACCACTGCTTTGAACACCCGGTAAGAGCGTGATAGTTTTTAGAATATCAACCTCGCCGAAAATAACTGGGATTTTTTTTATTTGGTCTATGCCAATCTCAATTTTACCCATGTCGGTGCTTCCAACATTTTCCCTTCGGGTTCCTTCAATGATAACGGGTCCTCCGGTAAATGATACAGGTTGCAATTCGAAATCTTTGTGCAAGTTTGCTTGAAGTTTAAGCGCTATATTCTGATTGCCGTAACCAACGCAGCGAATTTCCAACTCATAACTTCCAGCAGGAAGTGTGATTGAATAGAAACCGAAACTGTTGGTGACTGCCCCTTTGTTTGCTACTTTAACAAAAACAGTTGCTCCAATGATACTCTCCCCAGTTTCTTGGTCACGAACTTCACCACTAACGGTATAGTTTTGAGCATAAGAGGTAACGCCAATCAATAAAGAGAAAAGTAAAATTAATACCCTGTTTTTCATATGGAAATTTCGAATGCGAAGTTAATTCGATACTAGTAGAGGAAACATTATTTTTTTCGATTTGTTCTACATCGTAATTTCGCGAACGAATGAAAAAAACTTTAGCGCTCTTTGTGGTTTTTCACTTTGCTATTCTGGCTTTGGGTCAATTGGCGAACCGCACGACTTATGCTGTTAGAGCGGAGAAGGCGCCGGTACTCGATGGGTTGCTAACTGATGAGGCTTGGAGTAAAGCTCCGGTAACCGATCAGTTCTGGGGAATTCAACCTTACCCCGGACGCTTGCAAACACACAACACAGAGATTCGAGTAGTCTATACCAACGAAGCCCTGTATGTTGGGATTTATGCATTTGATCCTGCGCCTGATAGTATCCTTCAGCAACTTACAGGAAGAGATGGCGACGGAAATTCAGATTATGTTGGTGTTGCCTTGAATTGCTACAAGGACGGTGTAACGGGATATATGTTCGCGGTATCGCCGAGAGGTGAGCAGTACGATGCAAGGCAGTCAAATGACGGTGAAGATGCATCGTGGAATGCAGTTTGGGATTGTAAAACAAAGATTGTAAAGGACGGATGGATAGCGGAGTTTAAAATCCCTTATGCTGCATTGAGATTCCCGAACCTTCCGGAACAGCATTGGCACGTGAATTTTGTTCGTGAAATACGAAGAACGCGCATTCAGGCCAATTGGAGTTTTGTAGATCCCGCCGGTCCTGGTTTCCTCGCTCAAATGGGGCATTTGAAGGGTATCGAAGGCATCGTTCCTCCAAAACGTATTTTCTTCTACCCTTACATTTCAACATACAGTCAGAAAGAACAGGCTGGAAGTAATGAGTTTGCCTACAATGCTGGAATGGATTTGAAGATTGGACTCAATGAGGCATATACGCTAGATGCCACGCTTATTCCAGACTTCGGACAAACAATAAGCGATCAGTTGATATTGAATTTAACACCTTACGAAATACAATTTCAAGACAATCGCCCCTTTTTTAATGAAGGATTAGAGCTCTACCAGCGCGGAGAAATATTTTATTCCCGAAGAATAGGCGATACCCCTTTTGCATATTACGGAGCAAGTTCAAATTCGAGAGAGAACGAGATTTTAATTTCCAATCCTTCGCAACAAAGGGTGATTAACAGCACAAAAATAGGTGGACGCAATTCAAAGGGTTTGGCTATTGGGTTTTTGAATAGTTTGACCACTGAGAGTTATGCCGAGTTCCGCGATACGATTACAGGAAGGATAAGGACTGAACTGACAAATCCAATAACGAATTCCAACGTTTTTGTGGTAGATCAGAATCTTCGAAACAATTCGTTTGTATCATTCACCAACACGAATTTAACTCGTTCAGGAAAGGCATATGACGCCAATGTGAGCGCAGTGGAAGGTACCTTTCGAAATAAGAAAAATACATATGAACTGCACTTGCATGGAGCATATTCGATGAAGAATGGGTTAGATCTATTCGATAATATTCCCGATGATAAAAGTGGGGGCATGGGGGAAGTGAGGTTTTCGAAGGTGAGTGGAAATTTCACATTCCAATTGTTGCATTACACAGAAAGCGATACCTACGATCCGAATGATTTAGGCTTTTTACAAGCGAATAATGAGCAAGTGAATTCAGGTACCATTGGTTACAATATCTACAAGCCCTTTTGGAAGTTAAATAAGGCTTGGACGAATTTCACCTATTCTCGTTCGAATCTGTACTTTCCGAAAGCATTTACTTCGAACTATATCGATGGCGAATTCACGGTAATTACAAATAGGTTTCTTTACATCAATCTTAATTACGATTCAAACCCTACGAGAGGTTTCGATTATTTTGAACCGCGTGTTGATGGCATGAAATTCCAAACCTACAAATACTTCAGAGGCGGAATATATTTAAGCTCAGATTATCGAAAGAGATTGGCTATTGATGCTGGAACAGGATATGGAGTTTACGAGAACGACGGTAGATATGTATTCAATTGGCGTGTCTCTCCGCGTTTTCGTCTGAACGACAAGTGGATGTTCACTTATGTTTACAGCAGGCAGCAGCACTTTAACGATTTAGGATTTGCCACGTTTGACGAGAATGGGCCAGTGTTCGGTAGACGCGATGCTATATCCCATACCAACGTACTGACTGTAGCTTTTGCATTTAACCCAGTAAACAGTATGAACGTAAGATTCCGTCATTATTGGGGGTATTCACGCTACCACGAATTCTTCGGCTTGAACAACGATGGTTCGTTAGGTGCTTCGAATTATACGGGATTCAATTCAGAGACGAATGATTACTCACTTGCAAATCGAGATTTTAATTCGTTGACTGTTGATTTGTTTTATAAATGGATTTTCCGTCCTGGAAGTGAAGTTATATTCGCGTGGAAGTATGCTATTGTTAATGAAGATAATCAGATTGCAGCAACCCTAATTTCAGATTTTAGATCTACTACTGAGCTACCTTTCAGCAATTCAGTTTCACTTCGAATGATTTATTTCCTCGATTATCGAATGCTTTCCAAAAACAAAGGGGAAGGGGTATACAAATACCAATAAAATCTTTTAACTTTAGTGGTGCAACCCTTTTTTAAGGGCTATTGTCTATGCTTTAAGAATGGAAGAAAAAAATCTCATACAAGGATGCATTCGAGGCGATAAATCGGCGCAGCACTTGTTGTACAAGAAGTTTTCTTCATTGGTTTATGGTATATGCCTGCGTTACGCCAAGAACAAGATGGAGGCGGAAGATTCTATGCAGGAGGTCTTTGTAAAGATTTACAATCATCTTAAAGATTATCAATCAGCAGGAAGTTTCGAAGGGTGGATAAGACGAATTGCTGTTAACACAGCTATTACCGGCTACAGAAAAAATTTAAAGGGTCGGTTGGAAGATGAAATCGATGATCGCTCTGAATATGCGACAAGTTTGGTAGAGCATCATGATGTAGATTACACCATGGAAGAACTCATGATTTGTGTTCAGGCACTTCCAGATGGATATCGCACCGTTTTTAACTTGTATGCGGTTGAAGGATACAAGCACAAGGAAATCGCCGAGATGTTGGAGATAGACGTGAATACATCGAAGTCTCAATTCTCAAGGGCGAAAGGACATTTACAAAAAGCGTTGCTGGAACTAAGCGCGCGAAAAATAGCATCAGTAGTATAAGCGTATGGAAAATTTAATGAATAAGATCGCAGGTGATTTAAAGAATTTCGCTCCTGAGGCTCCTGTTGGCATGGAAGAGCGCATTCAAGCAGCGTTGTCGAAGAAGAAGTCTTTTTGGGCGTTCTCTTGGTACACCATGAATGTGTATGTGTTAGCCTTAGCGGGTGCTGGTGTGTTGGCCTTGGTCTTTTTGAATCGTACCGAGAACAACCTTGTAGCGCAGGTTTCAACCCCATTAGCAACTGAAGTAAAAGCAAACCCTGCTGCTGTTGTTCATGCGGATGAGAATAGCACTACGATTATAAATGCGGTAAGTGAAACGGAATCTCAACCGATAAAAACCGCCAGACGATCAAAGATTGTTCAAGATCAAACAAGCGTTTCGTCATTGTTAGTCGAGAATTGTCGAACTACCTCAATAGTGGAAACAGCTATTTTAGAGCCCGCGGTTATAGAGGTCGCAGAAAAAATTGAAGTTCAGAGAATGCCTGAAGAAATTCAAGTTCCCTATCCGAAGAAAGAGGTTGTTAAAGCGAAAGGTAGATCGCTCAAATTGACAAGACTTACCGGAAAGTGATTTCTTACATTCGCGGCATGAAGCGATATTTTTGGTTAATAGGTTTGTTTGTGATTTTAGCCCAAGAGTCTTGGGCTTTTGTCGTTTCAGACACGCTTATTATTGATGGAGAAACGATTTATGTGGAAGAAGAGCACGCTCCTGTTACCGACTCGATCTATCGCGCAAGGCAAAACGATTTTAGAGAAAAAAAGAAACCTGTCATTTGGGGCGTAGATGGTGCTTATGGAAATCAAATGACCGACTTTTCCATTTCGAATTTCAACAACCAAGAACTTGTTAGTGTAAACGAATTTTCGGGTATTTCAAATAGAACGTTTTATCATTCCGGATTTTCCTTAGGTGGTTATTTACGAGTTCATCGGAACATTGAGATTGGAACTTCTATAAATATTTTCGGGGGTGAGGTTTCTGAATCAACTGCTTTAATAAATACAGCGAGCACCTCTGTTTCATTTTTTCTAGACCAAGACCAAATTCAGCATGTTTATCAGACAGAAGTACAGCCACAAGTATTTGAATTGGATACTGCTGCGGTTTCAACATTCACGAACGAATTTAATCTATCATCTTTTCAAATCCCGTTGAAATTTCGGTTTTATGTGAATGAATTTACAGCGAAGTCGAAATGGAAAGCATATGGAGAAATTTCCCCTGTTTTCCGTTCGTTTAAACTGAAGAGTAATTCACCTGCAAGCCAAATGCTCTTCATTAATGCTTCGGGTGATTTTGAAACGCTGAATTTAGTTGATCAGCGTTTTCAAAGTTTCGGAGTTCTTGTTGGAGCTGGGGCAGAGTTTCAATTGACTAAAAGGTTGAATGCTTTTGTTCAAGCGAATTGGAGTTTTCCACCAGTAAATTATTCAGGTAGTAACGTAGCGAATTATTTAACTCAATACAGCAATGTGTTTTTTGGAATTCGAGTATTAATGAACGATGGTAAATAAAATGGAAGCTTTCACTTATATTCGTAGTATGCGATATCACTTATTACTTATCCTTTTTGTTGCGTCGCTTTCTGCGCATGCACAATTCCCAAATTCGAGTTTCGAGCAAAACACTGCCATGCCTCAACTGCTTGGGGAGTGGAATAAGATAATTGGATGGACCAATGCCGGAAGTGATGTGGCCGGTCCTGATTATTTTAAAGTAGGCGCTAGCGCTTCATGTGATTTGCCTGAGACTCCGTTTGGTATAGTAAACGCTCAAAACGGCAGCTCCCTGGTTGGTATTCAATTGTGTGGAAGGAAGTTCACCAACAAAAGAACATATCTCCAATGTCAGCTTCAAAGTCCTTTAGTGCGAGGAAAGAAATACAAGATTTCTTTTTATTTATCGAATGGAAGGTTAACGACATCGAGTAATGCAGGCTTAGCCATTGACCGCATTGGAATTTATATTTCTTCATTTGCGCCCATTCAGACAGGACACGATCCTTTGTATTTTACTCCCCAGTTTGCAATTGACACGGTCTTTTATTCTGAGACGTGGAAGAAGATTAGCTTTGAATACGTTCCGTTGATTGATGATGAAAAGTTTATCACCTTTGGTGTTTTCGGAGCAGATTCTGAAAGAGAGATAACAGAGCACTCAATCGGAGATAATCCTACACCCGAGTTTGGATATTACTTCGTAGATAATTTTTCTTTTATTGAAATAGATGGAGATAATGTTCCGGATGAGAATCTCATTGACAAAGGTCCTGCTCCTAGCAAAGTGAACTATGTGTTTGTTCCGAATTCATTCACACCAAATGGAGATGGGCAGAATGACGTGTTTATGCCTATCGGAGAAGCTGGGAATATTATCAGTGTCGAGGTGTTTTCTCGATGGGGTGAAATTCTCTTTCAATCGAAAAACAATCCGAATCCCATGTGGGATGGAACCAACGGAAAAAATATTTGTCCAGATGGAACGTACTATTATGTTGTGAAATACAGTATTCCGAGATTGGGTGAAGAGGGAACACAGACCGGATATGTAACACTTCTGCGATAGTCGCAGTACCTTCGCAACATGAAGGTTATTCAAGAAGTTCCGCTTAAAGTTTCTCCGTTGGTTCAAGATTTACTGAATCAATCGGAACAAGTGAGAACGTTTGTTTCAGATTTTTTTTCGAAAGAGAATTGCATTTCAGCTGCACGTAGCAGTTCGTTTTCAAACGAAAGTCGCGACGTTTTAGTTGCGCAATTGAACGCACAATATGCCAACAATATCGTTTCAGATGAAGTGAAAAAGAATATTCTCTCGCTTCAGTCTGATTCGAGTTTTACTGTGGTAACCGGGCATCAGATTTGTTCTGCGGGCGGACCTCTTTATCTGATTTATAAAATATTTTCAGCTATCCGAATTACGCAAGAATTGAATGCTTCGCAAGATGAATTTCATTTTGTTCCAGTCTACTGGATGGCAACAGAAGATCACGACATTGAAGAGATTCGTCACTTCCATTGGGGAAATGAAAAGGTAGAACTTGCAACGGAATTCGAAGGAATCGCAGGGGAACTTCCGACCGAAGAATTTCTTTCTTGGTTGAATGAAAAAAGAGCTGAAGGAAAATTCAATGAAATTGGATTAAGTGAACTATTCATTCAGGCTTATTCGAAAAAGAACTTTGCAGATGCTACCCGTTATTGGGTAAGTGAATTGTTGGGTGAATACGGAGTGGTATGTATAGATGGAAATGATAGCGCACTGAAAGCATTGGCAAGTGGTCTTTTTCAAATGGAAATTGAAGAAAAATTCGTTTTTTCTGAAGTGTCGAAAACCAATTTAGAAATCGAGAATTCAGGATACAATCCGAATATTCAACCAAGAAATTTCAATTTGTTTTGGCTGAAGAAGGAGTCGGGACACGTCACAAGAAAGCGTATCGATTTGAAAGGCGAAGTTTTTCAAACAAGTGATGCTGCGCATCATTTTACTTCGGAAGAACTCTTGCAAATTCGAAGCGAACTGAGTCCGAATGTCTTGCTTCGTCCGCTTTACCAAGAAACCATTCTTCCGAACATTGTCTATATCGGAGGTCCTTCCGAATTGGGCTATTGGCTTCAGTTGAAAAACGCTTTTTCTGCAGCAAAACTTCAAATGCCATTATTGGCTCATCGTCTGTCAATGGTGCTTGTTCG
>JBJOON010000003.1:0-21903 GCA_046051235.1 Bacteroidota bacterium | reverse complement strand
GAAGCACACGTTCACACCTGAAAACGTAATGGACATTCAGCGCAGTATTGGTGCGGATATCATCATGGCATTCGATGAATGTCCGCCCTACCCTTGCGACAAAACCTATGCACGTGAATCGCTTCACATTACCAATCAGTGGTTAGATCGTTGTTTCAAAAGGCTCGACGAAACCACTCCACTCTATGGACATGAGCAAGCTCTTTTTCCAATTGTTCAAGGAAGTATATTTCCTGACCTTCGAAAAGAAAGCGCTGAATACATTGCTAATAAAGGTGCATTCGGAAATGCAATTGGCGGATTGAGTGTTGGTGAGCCCCATGAGATGATGTATGAAATGACAGATCTTGTATGTTCGATTTTACCGTCCGACAAACCAAGATATCTAATGGGTGTTGGGACGCCTGCAAACATTTTAGAATGCATTGCCTTAGGTGTTGACATGTTCGATTGTGTAATGCCCACGCGCAATGCACGCAATGGAATGTTGTTCACCTGGAACGGAACCATAAATATGAAAAACAAAAAGTGGGAAAGCGATTTTTCACCACTCGATGAATCGGGCGACAGTTATGTCGATTCTTATTACACGAAAGCCTACGTTCGTCACTTGTTCGCAGCAAATGAAATTCTTGCTTTACAAATAGCATCGGTACATAACCTAAATTTCTACTTGCGTTTAGTAGAAAAGGCTCGCGAGAAGATTATTGAAGGTACATTCGCGGCGTGGAAAGATGAAACTGTGAAAAGACTATCTGTTCGTTTGTGATAAAAAAACTTGACAACTATATCATTAAGAAATTCATCGGAACGTTTATGTTCATGATTGGTGCCTTCGTGATTATTGCTGTCGTTTTTGACATTAGTGAAAACATAGACGATCTTCTTCAATCTCAGGCTACCTTGTTGGAAATCATTATCGATTACTACTTCAATTTCTGCCTATACTACGGAAACCTATTAAGTTCCTTCATCATTTTTCTCACTGTTATTTGGTTCACGAGTAAGCTTGCACAACGTTCGGAAATAATAGCTATGCTCTCTTCGGGCATTAGTTACAATCGAATTCTCCGCCCGTATTTCATTGTTGCTTTTTCAATGATTATCATTTCGCTTGCGTTCGGACACTACGTTGTTCCCCTTGCGAATAAGCGCAAATTTGAATTCGAAGTGAAGTACTTGAAGGAGCAATTGACTATTCAAGACAAGAACATTCACAGAGAGATTGAGCCCGGACTCATTGCCTATTTCCAACGATACAACCCAGGAAATTTAGGTGGAAGTAACTTCTCTTTAGAACATTGGAAAGACGGTGAACTGACTTTCAAACTTATTTCTTCGTCGGCGAACTACAAGCCAGAAACACAATCTTGGAGCATTACCAATGCGCAGGTACGCGTATTCAAAGACAGCACAGAGCATGTTTACTTCAAACAAAAATTAGATACCGTTTTAGAGGTTCGACCAGAAGATTTCGGCTTGCGTTCTGAAATTGTTGCTACCATGAATTGGTCTGAACTAAACTCGTTCATTGATGATCAGAAATTAAGTGGATCAGGCAATGTCGCAAAATTCGAATTGGAAAGAGAGAATCGAACCGCTACTCCTTTTTCAATATTGGTTCTCACTGTTATTGGTGTTTCAATTGCCTCAAGAAAATCTCGCGGAGGCATTGGTTTTCACCTAGCTTTGGCAATCATCATTGGATTCATTTTTATCTTCATTTCGCGCATTACGGCCGTAAGCGCCATGAACCTAGGAGTGCCTAGTGAAATAGCCGTTTGGCTTCCCAATTTACTCTTCGGAATACTCGCATTTATACTTTACAAAAAAGCTCAGAAATAATGACACAAAAAAGAATTTTAATCACTGGTGCTACCAGTGGAATTGGTGCTGCTACTTATGATCTCGCAATTAAAAATGGACACACTGTTTTCATTGCCGGAAGAAATGAAAAAGTACTTGCTGAAATGGCGGCAAAAAATCCGAACACATTCTTTCTCAAAACAGATGTAACCAACGTGGCTGAAGTTCAAGCCATGACAGATGCGGCCGTTCAGCAGATGGGTGGAATTGATGTCTTGTTGAACAATGCCGGATTGGGAATTTTCGATTTATTGGAAGATGCGAAATTGGAAGATTGGCACACCATGGTTGATGTAAACATCAAAGGGGTGTTGAACGTGTTACACACATGCCTTCCGCATTTGGTGGCGTCTACAGGGCACATCATTAATCTTGGCTCTTTGGCTTCGCATTATGTTTTTCCGAATTCAGGTGTTTATTGCGCTACGAAACATGCTGTATTCGCTATTAGCGAAAGTATTCGCACTGAACTTGCTAAGAAAGTTCGCGTGACGACTATAAGTCCAGGATCTGTGAACACACCATTCATTGAGCAAACCAAAAATGAAGGATTGCTTGAGCATTTCCGTCCAGCTTTCGCTGCTGGAATGCCCGTTGAATGGGTTGCTCAGCAAATCATGAACGCCATTGAAGTTCCAAACGGCGTAAATGTGAGTGAGATTATCATGCGTCCGTTTCATCCCGACGCTAAATAACTTTCTTGACGAATTCTTAATAAGTTCTTTTTCTCAAAAGCCTTAAATAGTCCTATTTTTGCCCGTTGCCCAAAAAAGCAACGCGCCATGTATGGGTGAAGTGCCACAAGAGAGAAAAAAACTATACGATTATCAGGAAAAAGCTCTTGAGCGAATCTTCGCGCGTATTCATGAATTTCCAACCAAATACAACTTGTGTTTTCAGCTTCCTACCGGAGGTGGAAAGACTGTAATCTTTTCTGAAATAGCACGACGCTACATTCAAGAAACTGGAAAGAAAGTATTAATCCTTACACACCGAATTGAACTTCTTAGTCAGACCAGCAATGTCCTGAATAATTTCTCGGTTAAGAATAAAATCATTGTCAGTAAGGTTAAGCAATTGCCCGACGAGTCGGAATACGAGTGCTTTGTTGCAATGGTGGAAACGCTTCACAATCGTCTTCGTGATGAAAAAATGGAGTTCGAAAATTTAGGCTTGGTCATTATTGACGAAGCCCATTACAATTCATTCCGAAAACTATTCGGTTGGTTTGAAGAACAAGTCATTCTTGGAGTAACAGCCACGCCATTAAGCAGCAACATTAAACTTCCACTTAAAGACAATTATCACGATTTAATCATTGGTGAGAGCATTGGTAATTTAGTAGGAAGAGGATACCTCGCGAAAGCAACAACATACAGTTACGACGTGAGTTTACATTCATTGAAGGTTGGAATAACTGGAGACTACACGGTAAGTAGTTCTGAAAAGTTATATGGAAACATGTACATGCAGGAAAAGCTTCTGTATGCCTATGAGCAAAAAGCAAAAGGAACAAAGACCTTAATTTTCAACAACGGAATTAATACTTCGAAGCAAGTGTTTCACTTGTTTCGAGAACAAGGTTATGAAATTCGTCATTTAGACAACACGCATAACGAACAAGAACGAAGAGAAATTCTTGAGTGGTTTAAAACGAAACCAGATGCTGTACTTACTTCTGTTTCCATTCTAACAACAGGATTTGACGAGCCTTCCGTTGAGACGATTATTATAAATCGCGCTACAAAATCCCTTACACTCTATCATCAGATGATTGGACGTGGTTCGCGAATTTTCGGAGAGAAGAAAGAATTCAATGTAATTGACTTGGGAAACAATGCCAAGCGTTTTGGCCTGTGGGAACAATTTATAGATTGGTTTGACATATTTGCACATCCACACAACTACCTTGAAAGTATTGTAAGCGACGAGCAAATGTCGCGCGAAATGAAATATGAGATGTCGCCAGAGATTCGTGATATGTTCGCGCTTTCACCGGTAATCGACTTTGATATCAAAGAAGAGTATTTACGCATTACACGTTTTGGAGGAAAAGGAAAGAGTGTATTAGATAAGAGCATGCAACAACATGCTACTATCATTCAAGAGAATGCTCCAACTTTAGACAGAGCATTCGAGCTTTTGAAAATTCTTGATCAAGACATTAAGAGTCGAATGAAACAATACAGCTACTGTATTTCAAAGAGTACCGAAAGTTATTTAGATTGGCTGAAGGAAGAGTACATTAGGAAGCTGAGACTGGATCTTGGTAATTTCTATAACAATTCGCTACCCGAATAGAATCCAAAACATTCTTTAGTTCGAAATTGGATACCGACTTAAAGGAACCATTTTCAGATCTGAAATCTGATTTTCTTTCATCAAAAAATGTGCTGCTACACCTATCATAGCTGCATTATCTGTGCAATATTTGAAAGGTGGAATAAATACTTGCACTTCATTCTTTTCTCCAAATGCTACCAGTTGTTTACGCAATTCACTATTAGCAGAAACTCCGCCGCAAATAGCAATTTGATTAATCTGTGTTGAAGTCAATCCTCTTTGAATTTGTCGAAGTAAATAGGTGACAACTGTATGTTGAAACGAAGCGCAAAGATTCGCTCTTTCTTCCTCAATAAAGTTCTTGTTTTCTTTTTGATTATCTCGTAAGAAATAAAGCAAAGACGTTTTCAATCCAGAAAAACTAAAATTCAATCCTTCCACCTTTGGAATTGGGAAACTGAATTTCTTCGCATCCCCTGTATGAGCCATTTTATCGAGTAAGGGGCCACCAGGATAATCTAACCCCAAAACTTTTGCTGCTTTATCAAACGCTTCGCCTGCGGCATCGTCAATGGTCTCTCCCACAACCTCCATTCGCGTTGGCGAATGAACCACCACCAATTGGGTATGTCCGCCACTGACTGTTAAATTCAAAAAAGGAAACGAGGGATGCTTTTCGCAATCATCTGCCAGATGCGCTAGTATATGAGCTTGCATGTGATTCACTCCGATTAACGGAATATCTAATGCTAAACTCAGACTCTTTGCAAATGAAATTCCAACCAACAAAGATCCCATGAGTCCTGGGCCTTGCGTAACAGCTATGGCATCCAAATCCTTTAACTCTTTATTGGCCGATTTCAACGCGGCGTGCACCACAGCTGTAATCATGGTCTGATGTGCGCGACTGGCAATCTCTGGAACAACACCGCCATATTGTGCATGCTGAAGTTGCGTGACAACTTCGTTCGACAAAACCTGGGTTCCCAACAATACAGCAGCCGAAGTTTCGTCGCAACTGCTTTCAATGGCTAAGACTAATTTCTCTTCCATTTTATTGATTCGAAGGAGCCACCATCATCTTATTGAAATTTTCGGTAGACGCTGAGGCACGCTCGGAATCAGACTTCATGAAATAAACCAACGACTGAATATCGCTCTCAGCGTTGGACTCATAAAAAGCACCAATGCCTTCCACACCCATCACCATAAAAGCCTCCGCAAAAACATAAGACTCAACAATTGTCTTTGCGGAAACATAACTCTGATACATTTCGTTCTGAACAGGAGAGAGCGTTTTCGGATCGAGCAAAGACAATTTGTTTCTTGCATCGAATGTTGCATAGGCACGATTCACCACGCGTAAAAGATTCCCTGTGTTTTGACCAGACGTTTTCATATCTAACACATTCAAACTATCTACAGCCGCGCCGAATCCAGCATGCCATACGTCTGTCTTCACCACTGCTTGTTTAACTGTCGCGTTTTTCTCTTTCAGGTAATCAACAATCTTATCGAGCACAATCGCGCTTCCAAATTTCAATAAATCAATTTGAACCTTGGGGTTGTTCTTTCTAATGCGCGTTGACTTGTACAATCCATTCTCTTCAACGTCTTCAACATCAACATTCGCAGCATACATTCCTGTAAATACTTTCAAAGAATCCAAGTTCGGAACCTTAGGTGTAGAATTCAACAGCTGAGGAAGCCATGCTACCTGAGCCGGAGAAAGCGTATAGTCCCAACATCCACCAGAGCGATAATTGAACTCTCTTGCCATGGTTAACATGACCCCCATGATACGATTGTAATCTGTAAATTCGAAAAAACCAGTTTCAGCATTCGAGTAATTGTATAGCATACATGTGCTATTCGGATTGCTAGCGTCTATGTGCATACGAACCGCGTTTTCAATTGAGTCAAAGGCAAATGAATAATCTGTTGTGTCGCCCACTACACTCACGGTGTATTTCATTCCCAAAAAATCGCGGTCATAATCTCTCCCGATCAAACCATTATCAGACGTGCTCTTATTTCCACAAGACTGTAAAAGAACGCTTCCAAATACCAGCGCTAAAAACAGGAATGACACATTTTTTTTCATGATACAAAAATAATCTGAATAACTTTACTTCATGCGGAATACTTCAACAATCCTCAACTCAACAATACTTGCATTATTGCTTTGGATTGAAGCAACTTCATTGGCACAAATTCCAACGTCGAACAGCAACTTCGTCAATTCCGATTACGACTATTTTTCGGTTGAAGCACACGCCAAGGACGCTCCCCTCTCTGGGCCTTTCTTAAACCTTCTCAGTAACGATGTGATTCAATTTGAATTCGATGTATTCACTTCACCAGACGAAGATTTGTTCTATTCCGTCTTTCACTGCGATCCCTATTGGAATATCGATGACAGTAATCCTTCCGACGTCATTCAAGGATTCACAAGTCAGCGCGTTTCCTTCCCCGAAAACTCCATTCACACTTCAGTAACGTTCGATCATTACCGTTTTGAATTACCGAACACAATGACCAAGTTTATTCAATCTGGAAATTATTATGTCGTTGTTCATGAAGGAAGTGAATACACGGAATCAAGCGTTCGACTTGGGTTTCGCATGGTGGTTTATGTTGAAGGAGATCACGGTATGAATGCTGAAATGAACATTAAACGTGCTTCTACCATTCAACATCTACAATCTCATCATGAAGTTGATTTCTCCATTTCATTGGCGAATACTCCCGTTTACGACATGAACAAAGTCATTCCTGTAATTCTTCAAAATGGAAGATGGGAAAGTGAAAAAACGAATTTTCAACCCACCTATATTGCTCCAAACAACGTTTGGGTCTACGACTACTCAAGTGGCGAAAATGAATTTCCTGGAGGAGGAGAATGGGAAGCGTTTGAAACGAAAGATCTGAGAATAAACGGATATAACGTTCAAAACAACTATCGGATTGAAAACGAGAAACACACCTATCTCTACCCCAGTCAGAACGAAATGAATCTGGCTTACACCAGTCGTTCCGACCTCAACGGTGCTTCGTTAATTTCCAGTGAAATCTACGAAGACGATGATCTTACCAGCGATTACACCTATGTGCATTTCGAGTTGAATTCACCTGAATTACCCAACAAAGTTTTTCTTGAATGTGGAAATGAATGGAACGCTCCTGTGCTCTGCGAATACAGCGAGATTAAAAAAGCGTATCAAGCAACAATGTTTCTGAAACAAGGCGTTTATAACTATCGATTTCGAATTGAGCCTTCTAATCCCAATGAAGAAATGAACTTTGCTGAAGGCAATCATTCCGCAACAGAAAACAACTACCAGCTCTTCGTTTATTATTACGATCGCAATGTTGGTTTCTACAAATGCGGTGGTTTGTTCACAAAGAACTCGCGAAAGAATTAGTCCTTATCGTAATTGAAGTCATCATCCTTCCACTCTCTTTTTCCGCGCTTCCAAATTTTATATTGTTGAAATTCTTCTTTCACGAATATTAGAAATTCGTATTGTGAACTCTGACGAATGAAATCGTCACTGACATGCATGAAATCGATAAATGCATCGAATTCTTCGTTGGTTAAATCAATAATGTCGTAATCGACATACAAATGAAAAAGCTCTTTGAGCAACGCGCGCTTTCGATCCTCATACTCCATTTTTGCCACTGCAAGTTTACTGCGCTCACGCTTACTGAACTGCTCATACAAAAAAGTAATTGGATTGCTCACATTAGCTGTTTTGAATTGGTTCTCATCGAAACCTAAACTCATTAGGTCTTCTTCAATTGCCTCTAAATCTCGTGGAGAAATAAACTCAACAACAGGAAGCATATATGTTCTATCGTCTAGAAATATCGTTGGATGATAGACCTCTTTCAACACAGAGTCTTTCATACACAATTGGCGTGTGTAATAACTCAATGCTGTTATGCTTAACGTATCATTCTTATCACAAACAATAGAATAAAGGCCACTTGAATTTCCAAAACTACCCGTCTTGGTTCTGTTGTTCACAATAATTGCATTTGGAATACCCTGCCCGTGAGGATCACGCACCCTTCCTTCAATGCGAATGGTTTGAGAATACACCGTGAACGATAGGAAAACGAAGAAAAAAAGACTGATACTCCTCATTTAGCGAAGGTAACGAAGAATTGAAAACTATATTGAATCGTCACTAAATTCGCACAATGAAAAAGTTTTTATTCCAGCTAATTGTGGTAGTTGCGTTCGCAAGTTGCACTGTACTTCCACATGAGAAAAAGTCTTCTGAAAGCGTTGCCCATTTAGTAACAGACCTTACAGTTTTGGCCAGTGATGCATTCGAAGGAAGAGCAATAGGAACACCAGGTGCCGACAAAGCTGCAGGATATATTCAAGATCAATTTCTTCAAATTGGATTACTTCCAAAAGGAACACTTGGATTCTTTCAAGCGTTTTCATTCATTCCGCAAGGACATGGACAAGTGCATCAGGTTGGAGATAGCCTGAAGATGGGTAAATCCTTGGTGAAGGAGATCAATGGGAAAAATGTTGTTGGTTACATTGACAATGGTGCTGCGAACACCATCATTATTGGTGCACACTATGACCACTTGGGTTGGGGCGATGAGAATAGCTTGTGGACAGGAGAGCGTGCCATTCACAACGGAGCAGATGACAACGCCAGCGGCGTGTCTGCCATGTTAGAGTTAGCGCGCAAATTAAAAGCAGACCAATCTCCTTCAACAAACAAATACAACTACCTCTTCATCGCATTCAGCGGTGAGGAAAAGGGATTGTGGGGAAGCAATTACTTCAGCAAAAATCCAACGATTGATTTAGCTACTGTAAACTGCATGATGAACATGGATATGGTTGGAAGGTTGAATGCAGAGCATGCCCTTTCTATCAGTGGTACAGGTACTTCGCCTGAATTCGAAAATTGGCTAACGAAAAACAACAAGACGAACTTCAAGTTGTTATTCGACAAAAGCGGCATTGGACCAAGTGACCACAGTTCGTTCTACAACATGGGGGTGCCTGTGTTGCATTTCTTCACCGGTCAGCACAGCGATTACCACAAGCCAAGCGATGACTTCGATAAAATCAATTACGAAGGTTTGAATGAAGTCGTGAATTACATGTACGCTATGTGCGTTGAGTTAAATGGAAAATCGAAATTAGAATTCACCAAAACAGTTGATCCAAAACCAATGAACTCTTCATTCAAGGTTACTTTGGGGGTAATGCCCGATTACATGTTCAGTGGCGAAGGAATGCGTATTGACGGAGTGAAAGAAAATAGACCAGCTGCTTTAGCAGGTTTAAAGCAAGGAGATGTTGTTGTGCGCTTGGGGTCGAATAAAATTGCTGATATGAGTTCTTACATGGAAGCACTTGGAAAATTCAATGAAGGTGACTCTACAGAAGTTGAATTCATTCGTGAAGGCAAATCAATCGTTGCTCCAGTGACATTTAAATAAAATGAAAAAAATATTTTTCTGTGCAGGGTTGGTACTGATTGCAAATCTTTTACATGCCCAGACACGTGTGCTGTTCATCGGAAATAGTTACACAGCTGTAAACAATTTACCACAATTAACTGCAGATTGCGCGTTGAGCATTGGTTTCGCTGGAATGCCTATGGAAGTTGCTAGTAGCACTCCCGGAGGAACTACGTTTCAAATGCACACAACGAATGCAAGTTCTCAAGCTCTCATTAATGAAGGGAACTGGGACTATGTTGTTTTGCAAGAACAAAGTCAACTTCCCTCCTTCCCAGATTCTCAAGTTGCTGCTGAATGTTTCCCGTTCGCAGCGCAATTGAACAATCAGATTCTATCTGTTGACTCTTGCACTGAAACGGTTTTCTATATGACTTGGGGAAGACAAAACGGTGATACTGGAAACTGTGCCTCCTGGCCTCCTGTATGCACTTATGAGGGAATGGACAGCTTGCTGAATATGCGATACAGACAGATGGCCATAGACAACAATGCCATTCTCTCACCTGTTGGCGCCCTTTGGAATTACATTCGAAACACCTATCCCGAAATAAATTTATACTCTACCGATGGTAGCCACCCCTCTTTGGAAGGCAGCTATGCAGCTGCATGCAGCATGATTGCCGTTATGCTCAGAACAGATCCTTATCTTATAACATACTCTTCAACTTTAGATCCTGTTGTTGCGGAAAAGATAAGACTTGCCGCACAAACCGTGGTATTCAATAACCTTATGGAATGGCATGTCGGTGAATATGATCCCGCTGTTTTGGTTAATTCAATAACCAATGGCTTAACCCTGTCGCTAGAAAACCAATCAGCGCAAAGTTGGAATTTCACATGGGATTTTGGAGACGGCACTAACTCTACTGATTTTTCCACTGAACATCTCTATAATGCCCCCGGAATATACGGAATAAGCTATTCAGCTAGCGATGACTGCGGAAGAACCGCACAAGGTGGTTGGGAAATTTTAATTCAAGAAAACAGTATCGAACAATTTGAAAACAAATATCTCATTAGAAGTCTCGATAACGAGTTTGTTTTTGATTTCAATTCTACTGCAACAAACATTCATGTTTATGATTTAAATGGAAGAATCGTTGCATCTTTCCCACAAAATCATTCTTCATTTACTATTGCAAAATCGAACAGCCCAAGAATTATTCAGTTCAATATGAATGGGCTAAATCACCGCATTTTACTTGGAGTTGAATAACCAATCAAATGTTCAAAACTACGTAAGGAAATAATTGGCTTAAACGATAGAACTGACGTACTTTCGCGGCCGTTAAGTCCATTTGCAGCTTCTGCTGTGGGTCTTTTTAGTTAAGGTAAAGCAAACCCTCGAAAACGTTCGGGGGTTTGTTTTTTTCTATACTTTTTCAACTCCAAAACACAAGTAATTCTTGAGCATAAAAAAAGGCTGCCTTTCGGCAGCCTTTTTCTAAAGTTAACCTATTCAATTGAATTATTGAACTGCGATTTGTACAGCAGTTTTCTCTAATCCGTTTGACAATTCGATAGCATAGATTCCGCTAGCAACACCCTCAAGGTTTACACGAACTTGGTTGTTTCCAGTTGGAAGGTTACCCAAGAACTGTGTAGAAACTACTTGACCTAAGTTGTTCATTACACGAACAGTGATAGGAGCAGATTTTACTTGACCGAAAGAAAGAGTTACGAATTCGTTTGCTGGAACTGGATAAGAATTCAATACTGTTAAAAACATAGCTTCTTGAATACCAATAATACAATCAGCACAAGAATCGAAACATACTGTGTTCAATACTTCAGCAATACCTGTGCGAGTATGAATACGGTTGTAACCACCAACACCGTTGGCAATACCACAGTTGATGATACCAGTACCTTCTTCATTTACTGGAGCGTTAACATCTCCGTTCATGAACTTGTACTGAATGTCAGCAGAACCGCTGATGTTTACAGTGCACTCATAAACATTGTCTCCATCAGCGTCAGTCATTTGAATTGCACCCGCTTGCCATGCTGGATTTGTGAATCCACCAATCATCCAAACACCTGCAGCATCTGGATTAGTATTTAACATGTTAACTCGGAAAGTAATGTCAGCTGGATCTGGATCAACAACACACTCAGCACCACATTGGTTGTAGCAGAAATGCTCAACAACTGGATCAGCAGCTACAACAACCTCGCGGTTACCACCTACGTTACAATCAGCAGGCAAAGACTCGTTACCATCTGCCCAAGCAGCTCCGTTAACGAATTTGTACTGATAAGTACCTGGTTGAAGTAAAAGAGTTACTTCATAGATGTTATCACCGTCTGGGTCAGTCATCAATGTGTTAGCATCGCTAGGATTCCATCCTTGGAAAGAACCTGCAACGTGAGGACCGTTAGCGTTAACTGTTTGTAAAGACATGTCAACTCGGAACAACACTGGTGTTGGCTCTTGACAAGGACCACAAGCACTGAAGCAAATTACATCAGCAACTGTGTTCGCTTCAACAACATTAATTTCTCGGTTACCGTTGATGTTACATGCAGCAGGAATACCTTCTGCGAAAGCCCAGTCGTTACCGTTGATGAATTTGAATTGCGCATTCGTAGCAGTTCCGATAGAGAAGTAACCTTCGAAAGTACCGTTTCCATCTGGATCAATCAATTGTGATCCTGCTGGATCCCATCCTTGGAAGTTTCCTGCAACGAAGATACCAGCTGGGTTAATACCTGCAGCCTCTTGAGTCATATCTACACGGAAACGAACAGTGCTCTCTCCGCAAGCAGCACATGATGCATAACAAACCGTCATGCTCTCAGTAGCGTTCAATCCTGAAATTGACCAGAAACGGTTATCGTTTCCAGCAACCTCAACCTGACAAGCCGGTGGAACATCTTCAGTGAAAGGCCAGTCATTTCCGTTGATGAACTTGAATTCATAACGTTCTGGAACCAAGTTCAAGGTTACAGACCAAATGCCATTTCCTTGATCTGCCAATGCAATTGCAGAAGGATTCCAATTCAGATATTGAGGATTCTCTGCTGGTGCCAATCCATCGACATCATTGAAATTACCTGCAATGTGAACACCGTTAGCGCTTACTGTTTGGCCAGTCATGTCCACATTAAACGTTACCTCAACGGCTTGAGCCATCATTGCAGATAACGCGACGAAACAAAATGTAAAAATTTTTTTCATAGGTTTTTAAATTAAATTACTGTAGTTCGTGTACTTTTAACACTTTCCAAAGATATATCGAAAAAGTGTTTCACACTCCCCTTAGACGCAAATCATGAAAAAAAGTTCCCTATACTTTTCCACAATGCTCATGTTCATGTCCTGTTTTGCATTTGGACAGACAACTAATTTCTTTGAAAACACTAGTTCTCCCTTCATTCAGCGAATAGATCCTCCCAATTGGTTCAGTGGCATGAACAACAGCGAAGTCGAACTGCTTTTCTACAGTGACGACAAAGAAGAATTAACTATTTCTCTTCATTCTGAAAGCAAGAAATACGTCTCCATATTGAGCATTGAAAAGTCGAAACTCAACAACTACTATTATGTTGGCCTTTCTGTTAATGGCCAACCCAAGGACAATCATATCTTTTTCATTATCAATAAAGTTGGTTCTTCCGCTAGCTTGATGTTGCCATATGAGATTATTCCAAAATCCGCGAATCCTCAAGGATTGTCGCAAGCCGATGCCATATATATGGTCTTTCCCGATCGATTTGCAAATGGCAATTTAAAGAACGACTCTGTACCTAACTATTTTCAAGGTGCGCATAGAGATGAACTGAAAGGTCGTCGCGGCGGCGATATTCAAGGGATTTGCGACCACCTCAACTATATCTCTGACCTTGGTTTCAATGCGCTTTGGATAAATCCAATGGTTGAAAACAACGAGAAGAGAGATTCGTATCACGGTTATGCAACAACAGACTCCTACCTTATTGACCCTCGCATTGGAACGCTTGACGAGTTGAACAAACTAACAACAAGCATGAAGAAAAAAGAAATGAAGCATGTTTGGGACGTGGTCTACAATCACTGGGGCGATCAACATCTGCTCTTCCGTGAAATGCCCGATAGCAATTGGTTCCATTGGTTTCCGACCTACACAAAAACCAATTACCGCGCTGAAACTATGATGGATCCGTATGCCAGCGAATACGACAAGAACCTCATGGCAAACGGATGGTTCGACACACACATGCCCGACCTCAATCAACAAGACGAACACCTTTCAAAATACCTCATTCAAAATTCAATTTGGTGGATTGAAATGGGGAAAATAGATGCGTTCCGGATTGACACCTACAGCTACCCTGACCAATTATTTATGTCGAAGTTGAATGCCGCTGTAAAAAAAGAATATCCAAACTTCTTCTTATTTGGTGAAACTTGGGTGCAGGGTTCTGCCGTTCAGGCATGGTTTCCCGAAGGGAAAAAAGTTGGACAGAATTTCGATTCACAGCTAGACGGAGTGACAGACTTTCAGCTATTCTACGCAATGACGAAAGGACTTACAGAGCCATTCGGCTGGGAAGAAGGACTTCGTCGCATTGAACTGACCTTAGCGCATGACCACTTGTATGCTCATCCTGAAAACTTAGTCACCTTCCTTGACAACCATGACTTAGCGCGCATTTATTCAGTCTTCAATAAAGACTTCGAAAAATGGAAAATGGCACATGCCATGCTCCTAACACTTCGAGGCATTCCATGTATTTATTACGGAACGGAAATTCTCATGACGGGGTTCTGCGATCCCGACGCGCATGTCAGAGAAGAATTCCCTGGCGGTTGGCCAGACCATAAAGTAAATGCGTTTGAAAATGAAGGCAGAACTGAAATTCAAAACGTGGCATTCGACTTCCTTCAAACCCTATTGATTTATCGTAAGCACAATGAATGGCTATCAACAAGTAAACTCACGCAATTCGTTCCGAACGATAACACCTACGCTTACGCTCGAAAATCAGCTGATGGAAAAAAGACACTCCTGTGTATTTACAATTTGAATGAAGAAGCATTTGACTTCCCAATAGAATCTCTGAAGGAAATTACGAAGCAAGTGAATTGCGGAAAGAACATTCTGACCAACGAAAAAATTTCTTGGGACAAAACCCTTTCAATTCCTGCTAAAGGATTTTCTTTGATTGAAATTTCATTCTAATTTTGAATTCAAATAATAATAATATCATGAAAACACTTTTCACACTGCTTACAATTTCATTGCTCAACGTAATCTCTTTCGCACAAGTACAAAAGAAAAATCATGTCACCATTATTAAAATCGATACTACAATAACAGGACAAGTCGACACACTCATCTTTAATTTCGAAGGAGATCAAATCGGCAACATGGAAGAAATCATGAAAAACATTCCAGGTTTCGACATGTCAATAATCGACTCATCCTTCCATATGTCAATAATGGACTCTACTTTCAATTTTGGCTTCGAAAAAGATTTCCAAATGCCTGAAGGAATGGCGTTCGGAATGCCGAATGAAATGCTATTTGGATTTGGTGCACCGGACAATAGCGCTAAGATTGGTATTACTCCCGCTCGTTCATTCAAAGGCGAAGGCGTAATGATTGAAACGGTTGTGCCCACTAGCTTGGGTGCTGCTCTTGGATTACAAACAGGAGATGTTATTGTTGAATTGAACAAGCAAGCCATTCACAACTTCGATGAATTGGTAGGAACTCTTCAACAATATTCAGTAGGTGACGAAGCAAATATTACTTTTCTCCGAAATGGGAAAAAGAAAAAAGTAACGGGTTATTTCATTCCAGCGCAAGGAGGAAACAACATGCAACGCGAGATTAGAATTCAACGTCCGTAAACTGAACACTCCGAAAAAAATATTATTCGCAGCACTCGATTGGGGATACGGACATATGACTCGCGGTAGCGAGCGTATTTCGCAATTCATACTTGAAGGAAATACGGTTGAAATAGCATGCTCTGAAAATCAAGAACCCTTCTTCAAGACAAAATTTCCGACACTCAGAATACACGTCACCCTTCCCAACAACCACATTCAAATTGAAAGCGGAAAGGGTTTGTTTTTCAAATTGGGACTGCGCGTTTTCGAGTTTAGATCGAATTGGAAAAAAGAAAATAATTGGTTAAAAAAGCATCTTGAAAGCAACTCCTACGACGTAATCTATTCCGATAATCGATACGGATTTTATCACCCGAACGTTCATTCGGTATTGCTTACACATCAACTTACTTTACCTGGGCCGAGGTTCCTCTTACTTCTACCCCAAATGGTTCTCAATAAAAAACTAAACCGTTTCAACGAAATTGAAATTCCAGATTTTAATGACGAACCTAAACTGAGTGGAAAATTGAGTAAAACAAAATCAAGCGTTAACGCCTCATTTATTGGTGCACTCAGCCAAATCAAAAAGACTCAGTCTTCAACAAAAAAGCAATTGCTATTAATACTTTCAGGACCAGAACCTCAGCGTTCTCGATTTGCAAAGGACATTGTTGAAGAGACCCTTCAACTCGGATTTCCCATTGTTGTTGCTGGAGAAAGCAGGTCAATTCCAAAATCAGAATTAGTAAAAGAACTAGGCTACTGCAACAGTGTTGAACTAGAGATACTAATGAATGAATCTTCACACATCGTTTGCAGATCTGGCTACAGCACCCTCATGGAATTAGCGACCATTGGTAAGAAGGCACTGCTCATTCCTACTTCTGGGCAATTCGAACAAGAATACTTAGCGAATTATTGGGAGGAACAATTTAACTTCCCCACCGCAAACGAAAATGAAATCTCGACCAAAGATTTCGTCAATTATTTAAACGACACCACGCATTTTGAACGACGCTAACAAAGACGAATTTTACATGAAGATGGCCATTAAAGAGGCCATATACGCTGCTGAACAAGATGAAGTTCCGGTGGGATGTGTGATAGTTGCTGAAGACCGAATTATTGCACGAGGACACAACTTGGTTGAACGCCTCCACGACTTCACAGCTCATGCTGAAATGCAAGCCTTCACGGCCGCTTCAGAGTATCTGAGCGGCAAGTCATTGGATAAGTGCACCCTTTATGTAACACTAGAGCCATGTGTCATGTGCGCAGGTGCCGCCTACAACACCCGAATTGGTCGAATTGTGTTCGGAGCCTTCGACCAAAAAAGAGGATTTTCTATCTTCCAAACCGAAGATAAAAAACTGCTACACCCTAAGACTGAATGGATTGGAGGGGTTATGGAAGACGACTGTGCTTCCATTCTGAAACAGTTCTTCGAGAACAAGCGTAAGTAGCACAAAGCCTACTTTTCCACATTTATTAACATTCCTTTTCGAAGCGACGCAAGCCGTTTAGATTTGTGTGTTCGCTGCGAATTTGTCGCACAACACATGACCTAAACTTTTTCGTATGATAACCCGAATTATTGGGATAAACACCAGCACCTATGTGAACGCGGAAATGCGTTTAGACGATTGCGACTCGTTGCAGTTGGTAGGTCCAAACAACGTTGGTAAGTCAACCCTTATTTACACCTTGAATTTCTTGTTCATTGTAGATGGATCGAAGATGTCCTTTTCAGGGCAGCGCCGTGGAGACAAGGAAACCATTCATCACTACTTCCCTACTCACAATCAGAGTTACATTATTTTCGAAATCAAGAAGAACGATTCCAACTATTGCATCCTTGTTAAGAGAGATAGCGATGGTGAATTGGAATATTTCCGATTTACTGGAGAATACAACGCCGACAACTTCTTTAAAAAAGAGGGAGCACACCAACGCATTCGCAAGTGGGATGAGGTGCAAGATGAACTTAAAATTGCAGGTGTAGATCTCTATTTATTCAAGAGTAAAACAGAAGTCTTCAACACCGTTTATTCGAGAGGAAGAAAGAACGATGCTGCCATTTGGTTGGAAGACAGCGTTCGCACAGACGGACTTTCAAACAACTTCTCAAAGGTTTATCGTTACTTGATTAACTCGAAGTTAATCACGAACAAAACCCTAAAAGAAAGTTTGATTGTAGCGGACAACCGCGAGAACGAAGGTTTAAGTTTTTCACAGAAAAACAAAAAAGACATCAACGATTTGCTTCGTATTAACGAAGAAATTCGCACCGTAAAAAGCATTCAAAAGGAATTCGAAGAATTCCGTGAAGTGGTGAATTTGTTCAAAGCAAAAACGCGCATCGTTAGCGACTTGGTTTATGCTTTCGACAAACAATACAACGGGGTTATTAATGAACTAGACAGTTCTCGTTTAGAAAAAGAAAAGCAATATCAAACAACGCTTCTTAATCTGAATGAAAAACTTAAACCGAAGCAAGAAGAGTTAAACCGTGAAATTGGAAAGCGTGAGTTAGAAGTTGAGATCCAAGAAAAAACATTCATCAACCTTCAAACTCAATTAGATGAAATTGCTTCTTTCGAAGGAAAGAAATTCTTGGAAGAATCGCTTTTGAATCTCGACGCAAAACGTCGTGAATCGGAAGTGCGCATTACCATGGTCGAAAACCAAAAATTAGATTCAAAGAATCTGGAAGCGAAGCTTCAAAAGATTGACATGACTTGTGGAAAGCTTGAAGCACAAATCAAGAATTACGACGACCAGTTAATTCACAAGATTACAGCGAAAGACGATATTCGTAAAATCTTGAACACCGTATTCTCTCAAGAATTCGCGGCACTTCCAAGCAAGTTGGTGAAGAAGAAAATCACCAAGGCTGGAACCACTTTAAGCATCTTCGATGGTGAAATTACATTGCCAAAAGATTTAGTTCTTGCAGACATTCCTTCAGTAAAATCATTGAAAGATGAACTTCAAGAATTGAAGCGTGAAAAAGCAGAACTTGAAAAACTTTGGGCGGTTGCATTGAACTTCGACAAAGCACAGAAAGAGTTGAACACGATTCTTGCTGATATTGATGAGGTGAAAGAGAAGTTGAACAAGTTGAAGAACAAACCAAAACTTGAAAAAGAAGCCGAAGCTGTAGGGAAAGAACTCCGCACCATGAAGGCTGAAAAAGAAAAGTGCGAAGGTGATTTAAGCAAGTTGAAAAAAGAGCTTTCCGACAAAACACTCCTACTCGATTCATTACGCGAAGAGACGCGTCGCAGCGAAGAACGTTTGATTGAATTGAAAAGAAGAAAAGCTGAAATTGAAACCTTCGGAATTATTCCAACAGAATTCGACACAACGGAATCGTTGGATGAGATTTACGGAAAAATCAAAATCTCGAATACCGATCGCGATACGCTGAAAGGCAACAAAGACCGTATGTTCGACCACTTGCGTTTCAAAACGAATTCAGCAATGGCCGATGAAGAAGAATTCATCAAATTTGTTGAAGATGAAATTGCATGCATCAACGATAAAGTAAAAAGTATCGACGGTCTGTTGGGAAGTATTTCAACCCAGTTTGCAAACCCTGCATTCAACCTTCGCAAACGTTACGAAGAATTCAAAACGTTCGTATACAATCGCTTCAACGAGAGCTTGGCAAAAACCAGAATCTCGAACATTGAATCGCTTCGCATTGAACTCGTGGATAACAAGCGCGTATTGTTCGACTTAGAAAGAATTGCCTCGATTGAAAATTTGAATTCACAATTGGCTTTCGAATTTGAACAAGGTGAAGATTTGAAAATCTTGAATCAATACCTCGACAGCGGAAAGACCATTGACTTCGAAGACCTATTCGACATTGAATTGCATCTCGACGTAAAAGGAAAACTGAAGCGCGTTGACTTGAAAGAGCAAGTAGAATCGGACGGAACTGACCGTATGATTCGTCTGGTTATTGTCATGGCAATTATCAACCGTTTAGCCGTTTCAGCTCCAGAGAATAAGATTGCGTTGTTCATCGATGAGATTGGAACCATTGACGAGCATAACCGTCCGCAATTGGTTCAGTTCTGTAAAGAGCACAACTTCCTCCCAATCTTCGCTGCACCGCAGCCGTACGACGGATTCTCGAAGTACTACTTCATCTTCCGTTCGAAAGGAAAAATTAATTTGAACGACAAGCAGCACGCTGTGCGTCGTGAAGACCTAAAAATATCTGAAAACTAATGTCAACATTACTAACGGCCCCAAACTTCGCAACACTTTACCCTTCAAACATTCAAGACATTGAAGAAGTGAAAGTTTGCTACCATTTAGAATCAGAAGAAAAATGATTAAAGCCGAACCACGGACCATATTAAACTTCCTGAACACCTACTTCGATGTGGTGCGCGACTTGTTTGAATACCAACAACAAGACGGTATCATTACGAAGGAAGTATTCGATATGATTTGTCAAAAGCACGGTGCGCAAATGAAAAGTCGTTTGCGCGAATACCGCGTTGTTCGTTCGATTGGAAGTGATTTCGAAATGCGCGATGTGTATTTCAAGTTAATGGAATTTTTGTTGTTTGAATTCAAACCACTTCTTCCCGAAACCATTGAAAAATACAAAGGCGCCATTTCCGAATTGTTCATGAAGATTCGCAAAAGCGAACATTCCGATCGCGACATTCTTCAGGAAAGAATTAAAAACCTTTCCGGACAAGTGCGTGAATTCGTTGATTTAGTTGAACGTAATGCCTTCCGATTATTGGCGGAAACGCGCGATTTGAAATCGAACATTGATCGCGTTCAATACCGTGAAAAAGTTCACAAAGCTTCCTTCTGGATTGAATACTACATTCTTCCTTTGAACCGCATCCTCGATGTAAATCACAGCGAATCGGTAACAAGCAAATTGGTTGAAGTGTGCGAATACGCGAATAGAAAACGTCTCGATTATTCAGACGAAACAACGCGTCATGAATACGAGAAGCTATACACGCAACTCATTCAAACCAATCAAGACTTGTTGAAACAATCGAAGATTCTTACAAACGAACTTCTTCCATTGCTAGAGCGCATTCGCACAGAATCGCTCATCCTTACAGGATTCATCGAGTTCTTGCGAAACCCGTATAAAGTGGAAACCCCACCTTTGTTGAAAGGAACACGCACGATGGTTTACGCCAAAGACATGTATTTCAAGGTGCGCGAATTCTTCGAGCAGTTCCAAATTGAAGCACCTGTTATCGTTGAAAATTCGGAAGCTGATTTCGATCGTTGGATTTTCGACAGAACTTTATTCAAGGAAAAGCTTTCGGCGAGTATGCCCGTGAACGACTTTTTCGGATGGTGTTTTAAAGCCTTGAAAAAAGATTTTGATCAAATTGAAACAGATAAGTTCTTTGCGGTAACCGGATTGTTATTCGATGAAGAATTGCAAATAGATTACTCGAAGAAAAGCGAACGTGTTTCCATTGAAACCACAACATCGATTCTCGATGTACCAAAATTGAAAATTGAACCCGCTATAAAATTATAACATGGTATATCCAGCGCACCATAGACAAATTGTTGAAGAACTTATGAGTGGAAAATTCTTGTTGAACAACGAGGAACACTTCAACAGTTTGAAAGAAAACGAATCGTTCTACACCGAATTTTTCAAGATCTCCTTCGACCTTGAATTAATCATGAAGCCCGAATTCTGTTACCTTTTAAGCAAGGAAACACAAGAGAATTTCTCTCGCGACGTGAGTATCTTCATCGCAATTTTGAGTTACGAATTAGACAGAGACGGACGCAATTTCATTGAATCGTTCGACTTCAATGAATTCACGTTTGAAGAGATTGACAACTATTTCTTGAACAGCTCATTCATTGATCTGATCGAAAGTAACAAAACGTTGCGCGACAATGAAAGCAGAAGAACATTGTTGAACGGTATGGCGAGAAGAAATATTATTTTCAAAACATTCGAAGACCGTTTTACCTTTACACAAGCATACAAAGTATTTATTGACTTCGCCAAAGAGCTCGCATTGAAGCGAATCAAAGGCGAACCTGAAACACAAAACGCTGAATCATGAAAAAACTAATCTTCACGCTTTCGATTGCTTTCGCATGTATTGCTAGCAACAACGCATTCGGACAGTCTCTTGAACGCCGAGCGGCTATTGACATCTGCGAATGCTCTCACATCATTGAAAACAATGTTAGTCCTGAGTTTCGCGAAATCATCAGCTTCAAATTAATTGCTGAAACTGAAGAGGAATTCAACAATGCCATGATCACATTCGTGACGAACAATCCGGAGAAGGCTACGAAAGACATGCAATGGATGCAAAGCATGAGCGACGACAACGGACAATTCTTGCGTTGCATTTCTAAAATGGAAATGAAATACGACAACACAGAGCTTG
>JBJOON010000002.1:0-38777 GCA_046051235.1 Bacteroidota bacterium | reverse complement strand
TAAAATGAAATCGAAGATTGTCCGCAGAGACAATTTGAACGCCATTGGTTACGAACTGAAGTTGTATGAATTTCTTCAAGTCAGTATTGGAAGACAAGAAATTCATGAGAGTTTAATTGGAAATGCGCTGGAAGCCTTATTTGGCGCGCTGTTTCTCGATAAAGGATATAAAGTTACGCGCGAGATTGCTTTGAAATTATTGAAAGAGCATGGGCTCGATGAGCGTGTGCATTTAGACGTAGATTACAAAAGTAAACTGCACGAATGGGGACAAAAGACGCGAAGACACTTGGTCTATCATGTTCGTGAACAACGCAACATGGGCGCTCAAATGCTTTACACCATAGCGTTGGAGTTAGACGGAAAGGAAGTGGGAAGAGGAACCGGAGGATCTAAAAAAGCAGCTGAACAAGCTGCAGCGGAAGCTGCGGCCAAAGTAATATTGACAACTTAAAACTGAAACGTATGTACGGAAAAATGCAGGAACATTTGCAAAATGAATTGAACAGTATTCGCGAAGCCGGACTGTTTAAAAGAGAGCGTATCATTACAACCCCTCAAGCAGCCGTTATTAAAACGACTGAAGGAAAAGAAGTGTTGAATTTCTGCGCGAACAATTACTTGGGACTTTCCAGCCATCCTGTTGTTCTTGAAGCAGCGAAAGCCGCAATTGATTCTCACGGATTCGGCATGTCAAGTGTTCGTTTCATTTGCGGAACACAAGACATTCACAAAACGCTTGAACAAAAACTTTCAGACTTCCTTCACACTGAAGATACCATTCTTTACGCTGCAGCATTTGATGCAAACGGAGGAGTGTTCGAGCCGTTGTTGAATGAACAAGACGCAATTATTTCAGATGAATTGAATCACGCTTCCATTATCGACGGAGTACGTTTGTGTAAGGCGCAACGTTACCGTTACAAGAATAACGACATGGCTGATTTGGAAGAGCAGTTGAAAGCCGCTTCAGGCGCGCGGTTCAAGTTGATTGTTACAGATGGAGTTTTCTCAATGGATGGCTATGTTGCTCAACTCGATAAGATTTGTGATTTAGCAGATCAATACGGTGCAATGGTTATGGTAGACGAATGTCACGCTACCGGATTCATCGGAAAATCTGGAAGAGGAACAATAGAATTGAAAAACGTTTTGGGTCGCGTAGATATTATTACGGGTACTCTAGGTAAGGCATTGGGAGGTGCAATGGGTGGTTTCACCAGCGGAAGAAAAGAGATTATCGAATTGCTTCGTCAACGCTCAAGACCTTATTTGTTCTCGAACTCTTTAGCACCTTCAATTGTTGGAGCTTCAATCGCAGTTATGGATATGCTCAGCGCATCTTCAGACCTACGCGATAAGCTTGAAGCAAACATCAATCGTTTTAAAACTGGAATTAAAGCTGCTGGATTCGACATCAAAGACGGCGATAGCGCAATTGTACCAGTTATGTTGTACGACGCGAAATTGGCGCAAGACTTCGCCGATGCGTTGTTGGAAGAAGGAATTTATGTGATTGGATTTTTCTATCCAGTTGTTGCGAAAGGTCAGGCGCGTATTCGCGTTCAGCTAAGCGCAGGACATGAATTCGAGCACATTGATAAGGCAGTTGAGGCATTTACCAAAGTGGGTAAAGCGCTAAACGTGATTCAATAATTATGTCGAAATATTTAATCGTAGGACAAGGGCTAGCAGGATCACTGCTAGCCTTTTCTCTTCTTGAAAAAGGAGAAGAAGTTCTAATTGTCGACGATTATAAACACGCTTCTGCCTCACAAGTAGCCGCAGGAATGTGGAATCCGGTTACCTTCAAAAGACTCGCCGCGTCTTGGTTAGCGAAAGAAATGCTTGAAGAGATGAATCTGACTTTTCGAAAGTTGGAAGATCAACTTCAAACGAAGTTTTTTCACGCTCTTCCAGTTGCGAGAATTTTTAATTCCATTCAAGATGCGAATTTTTGGGACGAAAAATCGGATCATCCTGATGTTGGCCGATACCTTTCCGCCCGCTCAAACAAAAGCATACAAGAGAATTTCAATTCTCCATTTGGAAATAGCGAGGTCAATGAATGTGGTTGGCTGAATGTTCCCTTGTTTCGAGAAGCTGCAAGAAATTATTTCATTCAGCATGGAAATTTCATTGAAGATGCTGTGAACGAAAATGAAGTTGAATACCTCGAGCGAAGCGTTATCTGGAAGGGAAGAACCTTCGATAAACTTATTCTTTGCAATGGAATTGGTGTGAATCAATGGCAGGGATTGGAGCACCTTGACCTAATACCCAATCATGGTCAGGTGTTGGATTTAAAGATCGAAAATTTGGAGATCGATGCAATTGTCAACTTCGGCCAATTTTTACTTCCATACGGAGGCAACAAATTCCGTTTGGGAGCAACCTACAATTGGAATGAGGTTCCCGATGAACCAACGGAAGAGGCCAAGGAGTTCCTTCTTTCAGAATTGAAACAAAGAATCGAACAAGACATTGTTGTTGAAAATCAGAAAACAGGTTTTCGTCCTACAACCCGCGACAGACGGCCGATTGTTGGTTTTTCAAAGGATAATGACTTGCTTGGTGTTTTTGGTGGATTGGGTTCGAAGGGTGTACTTCTAGCGCCCTATTTTTCGAAATTGTTTGCGTCTGTTTTAGTGGAAGGGACTTACATTCCAAAGGAAGTTAGTGCTGCTCGATTCTAACAATTCAAGGTGAAGAACCTTCTGTATTTGAACACGTTTTGTTTCACTAGTTCAAATAGATTTGTTATGCGCCTGAATAGCCCAAACAAAAATGAAACGAATCTTATTACTCTTCTTTGTGTTGGGTTCAAGCCACGGACTATTTGCTCAGCAAATAGATGAAGGTGATTCACGCGCCATGATTCAGGCGAATTTTATTTATCAGTTCGCAGTCAATAGCAATTGGCCTATTGAAATGAAGAAGGGTAAATTTCTTATTGTGGTTTATGGAAATGATGCCGTTTTCAAACATGTATTTGAGAAATATGGAATGAAGCCTGTGGGCGCTCAAACCATCGAAGTTCAATCCTGGGCCGACTACAAACCAGGGTTGGGCAGTCACATTGTTTTTGTAGACAAATCGAAAAAGGCAGATCTCGCTAAGATCATGAAAGAGGTTAAAGGAAAAAGCACATTGGTAGTCACGAATTGGGAAGGTGCTTTAGGCAGTGGTGCTGCAATTAATTTTAAGACAGTAGACAATTCTATTCGTTATGAATTGAGTGAAGCTGCACTTTCAGAAAAGAAGATTACGCCGGGGAATAAAATTTTACAATGGAAAGTTCAATAATATGAAGCACGCATTTTTTCTCCTTTTCATTTTGTTGGGTATCGCCAATATGGGCTTCGCGCAGGTGAATGCGCAAGTTGCTAAAGCTGCTGAATTGTGCGCAGAAAAGAAATACGACGAGGCCTTGGCTCAGATAGATGAAGGATTTAAATCGAACGATTTGAATTCCGATCCGAATGCGTGGTATGTGAAAGGCTTTATTTTAAAGGAACTATACAAGCAAAAGGAAGCCAATCAACGTCAGAGTAATTACAGATACCGAAGCGTAGCTGCTTTGAAAAAAGCACGCGAGTTCGATGCAAATTTGGAGTTCGCTGCGAACATTGATGCTGCTTTGCAATTTATTGCGTTTACTTATTTCAACGACGCCTTGCTTCGCTCTGCCGAAATGGACAGCGAGTCGGAGAATGAGCCCATTGATCTTTACAAGAAATTTGAAGAACTCTACAAAGGTTCAGAAGCTGAATTGAAAGACTTGAAAGTAGAGTTCAATAGCAAGATGGCCGAAGGTCATTATAGAAATTGGATAAAGAATACCGAAGACAATCACCATTATGCATTGTGCTTGGATTACTATTCGAAAGTGCTCGGGTTGGACAATCGCAATTGTACTGCAAATTTGAATCTGGCTATTGTGAACTACAATCAAGGGGTATACATGATTCGCAAGATTGGTGCGCAAACAGATATGATGGATTTAATTTCCATTCAAGATGAAAGTGTAAAGAAATTCAAATCGGCTATTCCATATGCGAGTCAAGCATTTGCGTCATGCACCCCTTCACCAACGAATTACAAAGTGCTCATGTTTGTGAATCGTGCGTTGGGAAGAGAGGAGGAGTTTCTTCGATTGAAGAAAGAGTCTGAGAAAAAATTTAAAACGAACTAATTGAATCCCATGAATTGGTTCTTCAACAAGAAGTATCGCCTGGGATTTGGCTTCGGAGTCATTATTTTCATTGTTGCTGGAACGCTGGTCATTACTATGATCACGCTTCAACGTAGTTACGATATCAACCGTAAGATTAACGATAAGTATGTTCCTTCAATCGGCAGATTGCAAGACTTGGAGAGTTATACCCTTCGTTCGAAGGATTTAATTAAAGAATGGGCTTTCGTTCAGCGAGTGGAAGAAGATCTTCACCGGAAAGAGATGAAGGCGATAAGTGACAGTTCATTGGTGAAATCGTGGATGCGATTGAAAGAGGTGAAGAGTAATTTCAACGCAGAAGAACAGGTGAGTATAGATTCACTTGAGATGAAGGTTGGAGAGATGTTGGTTCAATTTAAAGCGGTTCAAGAACTTCTTCCGACATTCGACAGTTACAGCAATCCGATTGCTCTCATGGAAGCTGAATCTTACTTCATTGAAGGAAGTGGAATACCGTTGGTTGTTGAGGAGGCAGAAAGTATTTTGAATAGATTGCGTAAGAAGCAAACCGAGCGCATGAATGCCGAGATTGAAGAAATGAATGTTCAGTTTTCGAGGTTGAAAGGTGTATTGGTTGTGGTGTCTTTATTCGTTTTATTTGCGGGAATTGCAATCGCTTATTTCACTACGAAATTGCGAAAGCAAAAGGAAGAATCAGATGTTCAGAAGGAACAACTGAATTTATTGTACCGCGATTTAACAGATAGCATCAACTACGCGCAGCGTCTTCAAAATACGATACTTCCGAACATTGGGGCTGTTCGACAAATATTCAACAAGAGTTTTGTTTTTTATGTGCCAAAGGCCGTAGTAAGTGGCGATTTTTATTGGTTTAAAAATGTAGGTGGAAAAAAACTGTTTGCTGCTGTAGACTGCACGGGTCATGGAGTTCCGGGTGCTTTTATGAGTTTAGTGGGTCACAATTTCTTGAACCATGTGACGAAAGTGTTTTTAGACCCAGCGCAAATTTTGAATAACATTAATCGATTGGGAACTGAAGTATTGCGAAACAAAAACAACGGTGTTCGCGATGGAATGGATATTGCTTTGTGCGCAATTGATGAGAAGGAATTGATGTTAGAATATTGCGGTGCGAACATTCCGTTATATGTCGTTCGAAGCAATGAGCTCATTGAATTGGCTCCAACGAAGCGAAGCATTGGAACCTTCGGAGAGCGAGGCGAAACCTTTGAAACGCAGAAGTTTCAGTTGGAGAAAAACGACATGGTCTATGCATTTAGCGATGGATACGCCGATCAATTTGGTGAGGCGAACAACAAGAAATTCATGCGAAAGCGTTTCAAAGAAATACTTACGTCTATTTCAATTCAAGAAATAGACGCGCAGGAAAAAACCCTTCACGAAACGTTTAACGCTTGGAAGGGTTCTATGGAGCAAACCGATGACCTATTGGTTATCGGTATTCGAATCTAATTTTTACGAAGCAAGGCTTGAACGATCGGCAACGTATGTGTCAACCGGGTTCACGCACAGCACAGGGATTTGAGCATCATTTGTTATGACTTGCTGCTCATAGCTCGAGTTGAATACATTCAACAATGAACTCTCATAGAAATTCATAATGCAAATCAAATCCGCTTCAACTGCCGCTGAGTATTTCAATAATGATTTCACGAAAGAACCTTCAGACTTTGTCTCAGTAATTTCAACTTCAACAGGAATATTCAAGGAAGTCAAATAATCTACCGCGTAGTTCATATTTCGGTCCAATTGATTTTTCAAAAACTCATCGGTTTCATTCGGAGAAATCAAATAAACTTTTGAATTGAAATATTTCGCAACATCGCGAACAGCGCTCAACTTTTGCTTTGTCTCTTTGTGAAGATCCAATGGAACGACGATGCGGTTGTAACCGTGTGGACGAATGGTTCTTTCTTGAACAACGATGAATGGAATTGAACTTTCGGTTACAATTTTCAATGCACGACTTCCAGACATGAATTGCAAACCGCGCGCTCCGTGTGTGCCCATAATGATAAGTGCAGCGTCCATTTCAGTAGCAGCCTTGTCTATGTCTTCGAAAATGTTTCCGATGCGCACATGTGTGTGAATTTCAACACTATTTTCAACGCGAACACGATCTTTTAGTGCATCTAGTTTCAGACGCGCTTCAGAAACCTGCTTCTTGTTTTCTACAATGTGAATAAGATGAATATTGGCAAGTATAGTTTTGCCCATTAAAAGCGAATGTTCGATAGCAATGTCGCTCACTTTTGTGAAGTCAACAGGAACTAAAATTTTTTTAGAAAATCCCATAGTAGTAATTTTTGCAAAGGTAAAGTATTTAGACCCTATCCGTTTAGACTAAAATCAAGTACTTCTTGGAAAAAAAAATCTGGAGATTCGGCATGCGGCCAGTGACCTGAATTCTTCACTTCAGTGATTTTTGCTTTCGGAAAGTATTGTTCGATCTGTGGTTGATCTTCATTCAAAATGTAATTGGAAAGTTCACCTTTAATGAAGAGCGTGGGCACTTGAACAGCATTGTTCAAGGGCACTTCCATAAGAATCTCGTCGATGTGATTTTCAAGCGCATCTAAATTGAATCGCCAATCTAATTTGCCAGGTTCCTTCCAGTAAAGATTTTTTAGAAGGAAGAGTTGAGTGGCTTTGTCTACAGTGGTTTTAGAGAATATTTCTTCGGCTTCCGCTCTCGATTGAATTTGATCTATTGGAACCGAACGAAGGGCTTGGAAGACGGTGTCGTGGTGACGAGGATATCGCTTCACGCCCATGTCTACGACAATGAGTTTTTCAATCAGGAATTCTATTTCTTGAGCAACATTCATCACTGTTTTTCCACCCATGCTGTGACCCATAAGAATGACATCTCGAAGATTTTCCGATGCTATTAAATCAATGGCATCATCGCGCATGAGCGCGTAATTCATTTCTTCTGAATGAGGAGATCTTCCGTGATTACGTTGGTCAATGGTATAAACACAGAATCCATGTTCCGCCCATTTTTTGGCATGCGTCGTCCAGTTGTCACCCGTCCCGAAAAGTCCGTGAAAGATGAGCAAGGGTTTCCCCTCTCCGAATTTATTGAAATACAATTGCATTAGCGTAATTCGTTTTTATACATCTGAACCGTGTTTTCCAATCCGAAATACAAAGAGTCGGAAATTAGCGCGTGTCCAATCGAAACTTCATCCAAATAAGGAACTTTCTGGGCGAAGTACCTCAAGTTTTCTAAACTTAAATCATGGCCTGCGTTTACTCCCAAGCCCGCTTCGTGAGCGGCTTTTGCTGCTTCAATAAATGGAGCAACAGCCTTCTCTTTATCAATATTATATCCAACTGCGTAACTTTCGGTATACAATTCCACCCTGTCGGTTCCGGTTTCAGCTGCTCTTTTCATGAGACCCGGATTGGCTTCCATGAAGATACTTACACGCATGCCTTCTGCTTTCAGTTCCTTAACTATTCCAGATAAAAAATCAAAATGCGTTTCAACGTCCCACCCAGCGTTGGAAGTAATGGCATCGGGTGCGTCTGGAACCAATGTTACTTGGTGCGGTTTCGATTGAATAACCAATTCCATGAACTCCGGCGTTGGGTATCCTTCAACATTGAATTCAGTAGTTACGACTTTCCTCAATGCACGAACATCTGCGTAGCGAATGTGACGCTCATCGGGTCTCGGATGAACAGTAATTCCTTCTGCACCGAAGCGCTCAATATTCTGTGCTGCCACAATGACATTGGGAGTATTTCCGCCACGTGCATTGCGAATGGTAGCGATTTTATTGATGTTTACGCTGAGTGTGGTCATGTATTCAAAATTGGTTGTGCAAAACTCGGCAATAATCGAATTCAAATTCACGTTGTGGAACGAAAAATGAATGTACGTTTGACCTTCGTTTTAAAAATCAATGAATAAATCACTGAATTTAATATCTAAAAGTCTACCCGCCATTAATCTCGGCGAGTCTGCTTTGTATGTATTGAATTTGATGGATGAACTTCGGGTGACAGACTTACCGGTAGTTGAAAACGGCTTGTTCAAAGGTCTTGCGAATGAAAGCGATTTCTTAAATGCTGAAGTTTATCAGGGTGAAGTTCAGGCGGAATTGGATTTGCTTAATGTTTCAATCTTACCTGATGTCCATGTTCTAGATGTGTTGAAGGTGGTAAGTGAAAATGACATTACTGTTGTTCCTGTCGTTGATGAAGGAAACAATTATCTCGGAAGCATTACTTCCGCTGATTTATTGGATCACTTGGCGGAAATGCTTGGTGTTATGCGCGAAGGCGGAATTATAGTGATTCAAGTTTTAGAGCGTGATCACAGCATTCAGCAAATTGCTAGAATCATTGAAGAGAACAACGCAAAAATCCTGAGTCTTTCTGTGGTTCCAGCCGCTCAAGGTAACTTGGAGATGCACATTAAAATAGACCTTCCAGATTTGAATCCGATTTTACAAAGTCTCGAGCGATTCAATTATACCATTCTAAGTAAGTTTCAAGCTTCTAAGTATGATGATGAGTTGAAGGATCGTTACAACGAACTCATGCGTTACTTGAATATGTAGTGTTTGCTGAAAAGCGCTACCTTTGTTTTTTACACAATTATGTTAGTTTACGTTTTTGGAAAAAAGTTCGAAGCCGATTTGGCTCCTGCGGTGCAACAATTTCTTGAGAAAATGGTGCGACGCGGAATTTCCATTTGCGTTTACAAAAATTTCGTGCGTTTTCTGGAGTCACACATTCAAGTACCTGCACATACCACCTTCGAAGAAAATTCAGAATTTGAAAATGCTGCTGCATTGTTCAGTTTTGGTGGGGATGGGACATTTTTAGATGCTGCAAGATTGGTAGGTTCGAAGCGCATTCCTATTTTGGGAATCAATACAGGTCGACTCGGATTTTTATCACATGTAAGTGTTTCCGAAGTAGACGAGGCGTTGGAGCAATTTGTAAATTCAGAATACACGATTGATCCGCGTTCATTTATTCAAGTAAAATCGGAGCAATTCGATTTTGGTGATTTTCCGTACGCTCTGAATGAGATAACGATCAACAACGCTACGCGAAATGAAATGATTAAAATTAACGCGTCAGTTAACAAAGCCTTTTTAAGCAGTTACTGGGCCGATGGATTAATCGTAGCCACGCCAACCGGATCAACAGCATATTCGCTTTCATGCGGTGGACCAATCGTTACTCCGAATTCGAACAACTTCATTATCACACCGATTTCAGCGCATAATTTAACTGCTCGTCCGCTTGTTATCGGTGATACTTCGACAGTTAGATTAAAGGCAGATTGTAGATCCGGACAGATTCAAATTACACTTGATAGTACGCAGTATGTTCTAGACAGTGGCGCAGAGATTATGCTGTGTCGAGCTACCTTCGAATTGCAGATGATTCTGTTGGAAGGAAGGAATTTCTTCCGAACCATTCGAAAGAAAATGGGCTGGGGACTAGATATTCGCATGGATTGACAATATTTAATAGAAAAAAGCATTGTGCAGTTATGAATAACCGTTTACTTCTTTTCATCTTATTTCTAATTGGAAATTTATCGGTTGAAGCTCAAGGATTGAGCAAAGAAAAAAGCAAGGAATTTTCTATTTCTGCGGGAACAGCTTATTACATAGGGGAAATAAATCCTTCCAAACATTTCGGGACAAAGGAGAAATTGGCTTTAGGTATTGCCATTCGAAACAACCTGAATAAGCGTTGGTCTATTCGCACTGGCCTTAACTACGGGAATATCGAAGCATTCGATTCAGACAGTAAAGACGCTTGGCAGCAAAACAGAAATTTAAATTTTAGAAATAGATTTTTTGAGGGAAGTGTCATCGCAGAGTTGAATTTTTTCAACTACCAGCTCAATTCTAAGCATAACATTTCACCGTATTTATTTTTGGGCGCTGCCGTGTTTCGCATGAATCCAGAAGGAAATTACAACGGTTATTGGCATCCCCTTCAACCAGCGGGAACGGAAGGACAAGGAATGACTGGAAAGGACGCATTGTACAAAACGACTGGTTTCACTATGCCAATGGGCGCAGGGTTGAAATGCAACATCAAAGGCTTGTTAGGATTTTCTTTAGAATGGGGAATGCGTAAGTTGTACACCGATTATTTCGACGATATTTCAGCAACCTACGTGAATCCTACAATGCTAGCTGCTGCGCGCGGACAACTGGCGACGAATTTGGCCGATCAAAGCCTTCTTCCAGAGAACTTAAATAATGCTTCTATGCAGCGCGGAGACCCAGGAAGAAAGGATCTTTACTTCTTCTGCATGGCCTCATTAAATTTCAGAATTGATAAAAAAGGAAATAGCTGCGCCACTTGGCAGTAATTGCTTGTCTAAACACAGGCTTTCCGTATCTTCGCACTTCGATGAAAAGTGCCTTCGAACAAATAGACTTAAGTAAAACCCCACGCCATGTTGCCGTAATCATGGACGGAAATGGGCGTTGGGCGAAAAACCAAGGGAAGGACCGAATTTTCGGACACTTCAATGGGGTTGAATCGGTTCGTGCTACAATCAAAGCTGCTCGCAGAGCAGAGGTTGAGTTTCTTACGCTTTATGCATTTTCTACAGAGAACTGGAATCGTCCGAAAGAGGAAGTAGATGCACTAATGGATCTGTTGGTTACAACAATTATCAATGAAGTTGCAGAACTCATGGAAAACGGTGTGCGTTTATTAGCCATCGGAGACATTGAGCAATTGCCAAATAAATGTCGCGATGAATTGAAGGTGGCAATGGCTAAAACGGCAGATAACAAAGACATTACTTTAGTCTTAGCCCTTAATTACAGTGCGCGTTGGGAAATTGTGAATGCGGTTAGATCAATTGTTGCACAACAAATCTCGGCTGAAGACGTTACGGCTGACGTGATAGCCCAAAACCTTTCAACTGCTAATATCCCCGATCCTGAATTGCTTATTCGCACCAGTGGTGAGCATCGTATTAGCAACTTTTTGCTTTGGCAAATTGCCTACACAGAACTTCACTTCACACCAATCATGTGGCCTGAGTTCCGAGAAGAACATTTTTTTGATGCGTTGGTAAGTTACCAAGGCAGAGAAAGAAGATTCGGAATGACTTCAGAGCAAACAGAACAAACGAATTAGAATAAGTTGAGAAAGACGCTGAAAAATATCCTCCCAAACTCAAGAACGATTTTATTTGTTCTGTCTTTAATCGCGTCAATTTTTGTTGCTCCTGTGCTACAGGCTCAGGTTGAATTAGGTACCACTATTGATTACGCAGAGCCTCGCAAAATGAAAATAGCGGGTATCACAGTAATGGGAGCGGAATATACCGACGCGCAAGCAATTCTTCTTTTTTGTGGGTTGAAAACGGGACAAGAGATTATGATTCCCGGAGATGAGATTGCCGATGCACTTCGCAAACTTTGGAAGAATCAATTGTTTTCGTCTATTGATATTCGTCTAGCTGAAGCGCGCGGTGATGATGCGTTCTTAGTGATAGTAGTTAAGGAACTACCAAAGTTGGGAGTCTTTAAGTTCGATGGAATTAAAAAGGGAGACGCCGACAACATTCGTGAGAAGATGAAGATTCGTTCAGGAAATATCGTGAATGAAAATTTGAAGGCTACCGCAACGAATATTATCAAAGATTTTTATGTTGAAAAGGGTTACTTCAATGCGAAGGTGAATATTCTAGAGAAGCCATATCCGAACTTACCTAATGCTGTTGAATTAACCTTTGACATTGAAAGAGGTAATCGAATTAAGATTGAAGAAATTGAATGGGTAGGTGCCAATAAGATGTCAGTTGCGACTTTGAATCGTACCATGAAGAATACGAAGAAAGCAGCAATCTATCACGTGTTCAAATCTTCGAAATTCTTAGAAGAGGAATATGAAGAAGATAAAGCTGCGATTGTAGCGCGATACAACAAAGAGGGTTTCCGCAATATGCGAATTGTAAAGGATTCAATTTATTCAGTTGGTCCGGAGCGTTTGAAAATCAGAATCACATTGGATGAAGGAAACAAATTCTATTTCCGGAATATAACGTTTATAGGTAACACCAAGTATAGAAGTAATTCACTCGATTCTATCCTGAACATTAAGAAAGGCGATGTATACAACATGGAAGTGTTGCAGACGCGTTTGAATATGAATCAGACCGGACGCGACGTTGCATCACTGTATACCGATGATGGGTATTTGAATTTCTATGCTTACCCCGTTGAGTCTTTGGTTCCACCAGACAGCATTGACATTGAAGTGCGCATGGGAGAAGGAAAACAGTACCGCATTGGTGTGGTAAGTGTTTCTGGAAATACAAAGACGAATGACCATGTTATTTATCGCGAGATAAGAACACGTCCCGGAGATTTATTCAATCGCTCCGATTTAATTCGTTCTCAACGTGAATTGGCTAATTTGAATTACTTCAGTCAGGAGGCGTTTGATATCCGAACCAACCCCAGACCCGACGAAGGCTTAGTGGATTTGGAATATGTTGTTGAAGAAAAACCTTCCGATCAAATTGAATTATCAGGCGGTTGGGGTGGTGGACGTGTTGTTGGTTCCCTTGGATTAAGCTTCAATAATTTTAGCATGCGCAATTTCTTTAAGAAAGAAGCATGGAGCCCGCTTCCAACAGGTGATGGTCAGAGACTTTCTATTCGTGCAATGAGTAATGGTGCTTTCTTCCAATCATATAATTTAAGCTTTACCGAGCCTTGGTTGGGTGGAAAAAGACCGAACTCATTATCGGTTTCAGGCTACCACAGTGTTCAGTCGAATGGACAGGCCAAGTACATAAATGACGCCTTGAATCCAACGCGTCAGTCCCTTATCATTACGGGAGCTTCAGTAGTTTTTGGACAGCGCTGGCAGAAGCCAGATGACTGGTTCTTGTTCTTTGGCGGACTTTCTTATCAGCATTTCGATTTGAACAATTACGGATCATTCTTCTCATTCAACAACGGTTACTCGAACAACCTTGCAGCTAACTTCACCATTGAAAGAAGTTCGTTGTCTGAAACGATCTATCCTACTTGGGGTTCGAAAATTACCTTGAGTTCGAAGTTTACTTTGCCTTACACAACCATTGGAGAGAATTTCTTGGGTAAAGAGTATGATTATGCGAACATGTCCGACCAGCAAAAAGTTGACTGGGTGGAATATTATAAAATCAAGTTCACGGCCAATTGGTACACGTCTTTGAATAAACACAAAACAAATAAGTTGGTGTTGCACACGCATGCTGGTTTTGGCTTCTTGGGCGCCTACAACAAGAATCTCGGTCAATCTCCGTTCGAGAGATTTTATTTGGGAGGGGTTTTCTTAAGCGGCTTCTTGCTTGATGGTCGTGAGATTGTGAATTTGCGTGGATACGACGATTTGTCTTTAACGATGCCTAGTGACCGTGTGGGAGCGCCTGTAATCACAAAGTACGGAGCAGAGTTGAGATATCCGATTTCATTGAATCCACAGGCTACTATTTTTGCATTGGCTTTTGCTGAAGCCGGAAGAACATGGACAGATTTTTCAGATTACAATCCGTTCAATTTGTATAAATCTGTGGGTGGTGGACTTCGAATCTTTTTACCTATGTTTGGATTGTTAGGGTTTGACTACGGTTGGAGATTAAACGATTTGCCGAACGCTCCTAATATGGCTCCAGGGCAGTTCCACTTCAGTATTGGTATGAACATGGGAGAATTATAATTGAATATTATGAAAACAAACTCATTCGTTAGGTTATCATTTGTAATGGCGTTCTTGTTTTTTGGAACAGGGATTTATGCGCAGAAATTTGCCTATGTCGACTCGAAATATATTTTATCTCATATGCCCGAGTATGTGGCTGCACAAAAACAAATCAATGAACTTAGTTCAGAATGGCAGGCTCAAGTAGAGCAGAAGTATACTGCCATTGAGCAATTGGAAAAATCATTTCAAGCAGAGAAGATATTGCTGACTGAAGAAATGAAGAAGAAACGCGAAGCAGACATTACTGAGCGTCGCGAGGATGCAAAGCAATATCAAAAATCTAAATTTGGTGTTGAAGGAGATTTGTTCAAGAAGCGTGAAGAATTGGTAGCGCCCATACAAGAGCAAATTTTTCAAGCCATTGAAGACATTGCTTCGCAATCGCAATACATGGTAGTTTTCGATAAAGCGAATCATTCAAACCTTCTGTACACCAATCCAAAGCATGACATTAGCGATAAAGTCTTGAAGAAAATGGGCTTGAAACCAGGAGAAGTTTTAGATAAGGATGAAGATGATAAGGAAGATTCTGATGAGAAACCTGGTGAAAAACCGGGTACAGGAACAGGTCGTCCGGGAAATGATCGTCCAAGTTCACCGGGAAAAGGCAAGTAATGCGTATTTTTGGTACTGTCATTGAATAGAAGAAAAAAAAACAATACAATCATGAAGAAGACAATTTTAGCAGCACTATTTATTTCATTGGGATTTGGTGCATTCGCGCAGAAGTTAGCGCACGTAGATAGACAAGCAATTCTTTTGCAAATGCCAGCAATGAAAGGTGTTCAAGCAGATATGGAGACCGCTAAGAAATCTTTCGAAGGTGAATACGTAGTTATGCAAAAAGAGCATGACGATAAAGTTGCCGAGTACGAGACAAAATCTAAAATGGCGGTAAGCGCAGGCGGATGGCCAGAGGCAATTCGTCAAAGTAAAGCTCAAGCTATTGCAGATTTAGAGCAAAACATGATGGATTTCCAGCAAACAGCAAACGATGAGTTGCAACAAGAGCAAGACCGATTATTGAAGCCATTGGTTGAAGAGTTCGATGCAGCAGTTGCGAAGATTGCCAAGGCGGGAGGATATACATACGTATTCGACATTGGAGCTGGGAACTTGGTTTACTCAGGTGGTGAGGATATCGGAGATAAGTTGAAAGTGGAATTGAAAATTCCAGCAACCGCTCCAACCGCTCCAATTCAGAAATAATAGTTATTACGACATTGAAATCCCGCTAGGCGGGATTTTTTTTGCTATGAACACAGACCCAATAGGAATTTTCGATTCAGGAATAGGCGGATTAACCGTTGCGAAGGCCATACAGAAGGTTCTTCCCAACGAGTCGTTTATTTATTTCGGCGATACTGCTCATTTACCCTATGGTGATAAGTCGCCCGAAAGTATTCGTGCTTATTCAAAACGTATTGCGGAATTGTTGGTAGAGCATAAATGCAAAGCCATTGTCATTGCCTGTAATACAGCCTCGGCCCATGCATTTAAAACAGTAGTGAAGACCATTCCTTCGCACATTCCAGTAATTAATGTAGTTGATCCTGTAGCCGCATACACAGCTTCTCATTACACGAAAGGGAAGGTTGGTGTCATTGGAACCAAGGGTACCATTCATTCCCGCATTTATGTGAAGCGAATAGAGAAATTGAATCCAAATTTGAAGGTACTTTCTAACGCCACTCCCTTGTTGGCTTCCATGATAGAAGAAGGTTATTACAACAATAAAATTTCACAAAGTATCATAGACAGTTATTTGTCGAAGTCTTCTTTCAAGGGAATTGAAGCGCTTATTTTAGGCTGCACGCATTATCCCTTGATTAAAAAGGAAGTCGAGAAATTTTATCAGCAAAAAATAGAGATCATCGACAGCGCTTCAGTTGTTGCGCAATATGTTTCAGATGTCTTGAAGAAAAAGGATATTTTGAATACAAGTAAACGCAAACCGAAGTATTCGTTCTGGGTTTCAGATTATACCGAGTCTTTCGAGAAAAGCACAGAAATTTTCTTTAACCAAAAATTGAAATTGGTCGAGAAAAGAATTTGGAAAGACGAGCGTTATTAATGTTTGAAATGACGAACCCCCGTCATGTACATGGCCACTCCGTTCGCGTTGCAATAGTCTACTGAAAGCTGATCCTTAATTGAACCGCCGGGCTGAACAACAGCAATAACTCCTGCATTCTTTGCAATTTCAACACAGTCAGGGAAAGGAAAAAAGGCATCACTGGCCATTGCACTTCCTTCTAAAGAAAAACCAAAGTGCTTTGCTTTTTCAATTGCTTGTTGAAGCGCATCTACACGAGAAGTTTGACCTGTTCCACTAGCAAGTAAGGTGTTGTTTTTTGCAAGCACAATCGTGTTACTCTTGGTGTGCTTCACCAATTTATTTGCAAAGATCATATCCTCTATCGATGCAGCACTAGCCTGAGTTTGTGTAACACATTTCAAGTCAGTGGCTGATTCAGTTGCGTTGTCTTTTTCTTGAATCAAATAGCCATTCAAAATAGATCTTACTTGCGTTTGAAGAAGAGGAGTTTCTTTAATGATAAGAATGATACGGTTCGCTTTTGATTTCAATAATTCAACTGCTTCATTTGCATATGAAGGAGCAATAACGACTTCACAAAAAAGTGAATTTATTTTTTCAGCGGTAGCCAAATCTATATCTCCGTTTGCAATAAGCACACCACCGAAAGCAGAAGTGCTGTCGCAGGCCAACGCCGCTTCATAAGCTTCAACCATAGAAGAACGTGTAGCTATTCCGCATGCATTGTTGTGTTTCAAAATAGCGAATGTCGGAGCATCGTTTTTGAACTCACTGATTAATTGCACGGCGGCTTCAACATCTAATAAGTTGTTATAGGAAAGTTCTTTCCCATTAAGTTTCGTGAACAACGCATCCAAGTCGCCGAAGAAGCTTCCTTTTTGATGTGGATTTTCTCCGTAGCGAAGAACATGCGCATCGCGCGAAGCTATGCGCAATGAGCCTTCGTTGTTGCCTTTGAAGTATGAATAAATAGCAGAATCGTAGTGTGAAGAAACTTCGAAAGCTTGCTTCGCAAAGAATTGTCTTTGCTCAAGTGTAGTCTCTCCTTTTTGGTTCACCAACAATTCTTTTAAGTCTTCATATTCGTTTTTCGAAGGAACAATGACAACGTCGTTGAAGTTTTTTGCGGCACCGCGAATAAGCGCAATTCCTCCAATGTCAATCTTCTCAATTATGTCTTCATGTGAAGCACCAGAAGCAACTGTTTTTTCGAACGGATATAAATCAACAATGACACAATCGATGGCGTGAATGTTATACTTCGCAGCCTCTTCTAAATCTTGTGCTTCGTCGCGTCTGTATAAAATTCCACCTAAAACTCCTGGATGTAGTGTTTTAACTCTTCCGCCGAAAATACTTGGATATCCGGTTAAATCTTCAACTGCCGTTACAGGAATTCCCATGTCCTCAATGAACGTTTGGGTTCCCCCGGTACTGTATAGTGTTATACCTAATTGGTGCATTTGTTCAACAATCGGAGCTAATCCGTCTTTATCAAACACGGAAATGAGGGCTGAAGAAATTCTTTTATTCACGACTTTGAAAATTAAGTCGCGAATTTACAATGTAAATCAGGGTATTAGCCGTGCTTTTTTCAACAAGAGGCAATTAATGTCATTTTGTGGCCTTGTGCCACTTTTCAAGCCCTACCTTTGAGTAAACTATAAAAAGGAGATCATACATTGGCATTTTCACTAGGCAATCAGGCGCACCCCTTTTTCGATACGTTGAACGAGCGCGTGGAGAAATATTTCACAACCAAAGGAATTAGCAGAACAGGTAACTGGAAAATTTATACAAAGGCTACTGTGCTTTTGATTTCTATTCTAGCCGTTTACGCCTCAATCTTGTTTTTCCAATCGTGGACAATTCAGATTGTTTTATGGGCGGTTTTAGGTATGGTCTTCGCAGCTATTGGATTTAATCTTATGCACGACAGTGCTCATGGTAGCTTCTCTTCGAAATCTTGGGTGAATCAAATGATGGGTTATTCGTTGAATATTATTGGTGGAAATGTGTTTTTATGGAAACTGAAGCACAACCAAATTCACCATGTTTATACCAATATTCAAGGGGTTGACGAGGATATAGATGTTGAACCATTCTTGCGTGTAAACGAACAACAGAAGAAGTATTGGTTCCATAGATATCAGTACATCTACTGGGCTTTAATCTACGGTACGACCTATTTTTTATGGGTGTATGTAAAAGATTTTAGTAAATACTTCAGCAAAAAGATTGGTGAAACTCCAATAAGAAAAATTCCGCGAAACGAGCATATCATATTTTGGGTAAGTAAGCTATTTTATGTAGCGGCTTTCATTCTGGTTCCAATTCTAGTGGTAGGATGGTTGAAGACCCTGATTGGATACACAGTTATGTTATTCGTTACGGGATGGATCATTGCCGTAGTGTTTCAATTGGCTCACGTAGTTGAAGGAAGAAATTTCCACTTGCCTGATACCGATGGAAGAATGTTAAAGGAAGAATGGGCCGTTCACCAAGTGAATACGACAGCCAATTTCGCGACCAAAAGCAAAATTGTTTCTTGGTTAACGGGTGGACTAAACTTCCAGGTCGAGCATCATCTCTTTCCAAGAATTAGTCACATTCATTATCCATACATCAACAAAATTGTTCGCGACACTTGCCAAGAATATGGGGTAGATTACCAAGAGTATCCAAATGTACTTTCGGCTATTCGCGCTCACGTAAGTCATTTGCGTATTTTAGGAGCCGCATAATTTGTATTTTTGTTCTACCCTTTAGGGTAAATTATAGTTCGTACTTATGGGAAGAATGTTTGAAAAGCGAAAGCACAAGATGTTCGCGCGCTACGATCGTATGGCGAAAGCTTTTACGCGTATAGGAAAAGAAATTGCAATGGCAGTGAAGGCGGGTGGTCCTGACCCTTCTTACAATCCAAGATTGCGCCAGTGCGTTGCAAACGCCAAAGGAGTAAATATGCCGAAAGACCGCGTTGACGCGGCAATCAAGAGGGCTTCAAGTAAAGATGCCAGCAACTACGAGGAAGTAGTTTACGAAGGATACGGTCCTTATGGAATTCCAATTCTAGTAGAAACGGCAACCGATAATCCTACCAGAACAGTAGCAAACATCCGTTTGTATTTCAATAGATCAGGTGGATTAATGGGTAACAGTGGTTCGTTATCTTTCATTTTTGAAAGAAAAGGTGTGTTCCGTTTAGCCATGGATCAAATTCCTTCGTGGGAAGAATTAGAATTGGAATTAATTGACCACGGTTTAGATAGTTCGGAGCAAGAAGAAAATGAAATGGTGGTGTACACTGCCTTTTCGGATTTCGGTAATATGCAAAAAGCGTTGGAAGATCGAGGAATAGTTCCAACCAAAGCAGGACTTGAGAGAATTCCAAATACCTACGCAGAGATTAATGAAGAGCAAACCGATGAGATTTTGGAATTGATTGAAAAGATTGAAGCCGACGAAGATGTTCTTGCTGTCTATCACAATTTGGGATAATGAAAAAAACACTCTTTTTTTTAATTCTCGCCATGACATTCGTTTCTTGCGAGAAGGACCCAGGAACAGGCGGAGCAGGAACCATTTCCGGAAATATTTCGAAGGAAGTGCGCGTGGTTTTAACTAATCCAGCAACGGAGTTGTATACTGTTCCAGCTGCGGATTTAGAAGTCTATATCGTCTATGGCGAACATGTTTCTCCAGATGACAAGGTGGTTACCGATTACAACGGAGATTTCGAGTTTCGTAATTTGAGAAAAGGTAAATACACGGTTTATACATACAGCAGAGATACAATTGGTCAAAATCCTCCAGCGATTGACCCGACGAAAATGGTGGTTCTCAAGGAAGTCGAACTCACAGACAACGAAGACCATGCGGTCGTTTCAGATCTAACCATCTATGATACTCCGTAAGAGTATTCTTTCGTTTTTTTTATTTCTAGCATCGATTGCTTCAGCTCAGAACGTCAACGATGCAGGGATGTGGAATGCGTTTTCGGTTTCATCGGATTTTAAAGATTTAACCCCTTGGAAGGATGGTGATTTCTTTAAGAATATTTCGTTGCACCTGAATCCAGAGATTCGCCTCAATGAGAACATTACTCAACTTAGCGGGTATTTTTCTGATATTGGAGTGAACAATAAATGGGGTAAATACGCATCATCTACTATAGAGTATCGTTTAGGAGGCAGAAGACAAGAATCAGGTTTTTCTATCAGAAGAAGATGGTCTATTGGTGCGCAATTGAGCTTGCCCATTAAAGATTTTAAGATCACTGCTACAACCAGGTATCAAATTGCTCAAGTTCGTACTTCAGACTTGGACTTAAACTCAACCTGGCGTCAGAAGGTAGCTTTGGAATATGCACCTTGGAAGAATTTATCCATTCAAGCGAGCCACGAACTGTTCTTTCTTCCTGTTACAATTGAGAATACAAATTGGCGAAGCCAGATTTCCTTGAAGTATAAGATTGACAAGTCGAACGGAATATCGCTTGGATATTTAGTTCAGCGCGATCTTACAAGCGCCGATATGGATTTTATTTTTCTTACTGGATACAAATGGGAATTCAAAAAGAAAAAGGAAAGGGCTTAGACTTGAAATGAATTGTCTGAATTGGAACGGGGCATTCAATTGAAATGGTTAACTTCGGGAATCTTAATCTAAACTATGAAGAAATTAATTTTACTTTTTGCCTGTTTTGTTTTAGTGTTATCTGCTCATGCACAGCAAGGAACAACATGTGATAATCCAATTCCTATAACAACGACTGGCGATTATGTGGCCGATTTCGAGGATACATGGTATGCGTACACCCCGAGTGAATCAGGAATAACCGTTGTTTCAACTTGTGGATCCAATAGTTGTGATACTAAAATCTGGGTTTATTCTGCGTGCATTGCAGATCCAACGGAATTTGCAGAAGGAACCTATTCTTACAATGACGATTATTGTGGTTTGCAAGCTCAACTCGAAGTAAACCTAATTGCGGGAACAACTTATATTATAAGAATTGGTGATTATTACACGGATTGTCCAGGATCTGTGAATTTCAACATTTTTTACCAAGGACAAATTTTAGGTTGTACCAATCCTACAGCCTGTAATTTTAATCCAATGGCCACTGCTGATGACGGTTCGTGTGCATTTTTTCCAAGTGAACTTTGCTCGCAACCCGATTTGAGATTTGATAGTTTGGCGTTGGTGAATTCTTTGTACATCAGTCAAATTGGTGCCGCAGAATGTGATGTTCAAGAAGGTTGTGTTACGGGTTATGGGAACAGATGGATCATTGGGTTTAGCTCCAAAATTGACAATATAGGACAGGCCGATTATTACATTGGCAACCCCTCCGCTAATCCTGAAATGTTTAGTACTGTGAATTGTCACGGCCATACACATTATGAGGGATATGGAGATTATCGTTTAATGGATGAAAATGGCGATCTTGTTCCAGTTGGACACAAAAATGGATTTTGCGTAATGGATTTGTGCGGCTTTGGTCAGTACAATTGTTCAGATATGGGAATTTCATCGGGATGTTATGATGTGTACGGAGCAGGCACCCAATGTCAGTGGTTAGATATTACCGATATTCCTGCAGGTCAATACCGCTTTGTTGCTTTAGTAAACCCTTATTACTTACCCGATGCTTTGGGCAGATACGAGAGCAATACTCAAAACAACGCAGTTTCTGTTTGTATGGAGATTTTTTGGAATAATGGTGTCCCAACTTTTGAATTAATGACAGATTGCCCTTCCTACATCGATTGCACAGGAAGCATAAATGGATCCGCTGAATTGGATTGCAATGGTGTTTGTAACGGTCCATCAATCTTTGGAGATGTAAACCCAGACAATTCCTTGAATACATCTGATGTTAGCGTCTACATGGGTATTTTATCGCAAGAGAATATTAATGCAAATACTTGCAATGACTTAAATGCAAATGGTGAAATTTCTGTTTATGACATTTACTTGGCACAGTGGTGCATGAACGGCGGAAACGGTGGTTCTACCATTACCAATGCTTGTGATTTTCCAAGGAATATTGTGAATGTGAATACGTCAGCAGGTCTATCAATTTCGAATTTCAATGCTTCAGAAGGATATATAGATATTGAGTTAATGAGTGCAGTTGATGATGTAACTGCTTACCAATTTGAGATTTCGGGTGCCGATGTAATAGGTGTTTCAAGTTTAGCAGACCCAAGTGTTTTCAGTTGTGAAACGGGTTACAACACATTTACTGAATCCGTTTTTGCAGTTTCAAATATTTACGGAAATAAAATCGAAAACAATCTGGCCCCAACAAGCTTGTGCCGTGTGTATATAGCAAATTATGAAAATAATGAAATCTGTATAGATGAAGTTGTAGATGTCGTTAATAATAATGCGGAAAGAATACCATCATATATCTTCGGCTCTTGCGTTCAAGGGATAAATGTATCTGAACTTACGAATCTTCTTTCTTCATCTACTGAGGTGTTTCCGAATCCAGCATCAAATGAAATTCGTTTGCGTGTAAATTCATTGAGTGAGGGAACAACGCAGGTCGCTATTCAAGATGCCACCGGAAGAACTGTCAGAATTATAACCGCATTAAGCTTGAATGTTTGGAATACATTGGAGATTTCAGACCTTTCTTCTGGCGTTTATAATATTCATCCATTTAATTCCACGAGTAAAGGAAACTCAATTAGATTTATCAAATTGTAATTAATTTTTATGCGTTACACAGCTCTTTCTTCAACACACTATTCAAACAATCGCAAACGCTTTGCCTCTCGCATGGAAGAGAAGGCATTAGCCATTTTCACAAGCAACGATATTTATCCGACAAGTGCCGATGGTACTCTGCCTTTCAAACAACACAGCGATATTTTTTATTTGACGGGTGTTGATCAAGAAGAAACCATGTTGATTCTTTTTCCAGATGCTACAAACCCTGCGCACAGGGAAATGCTTTTTGTTCGTGAAACGAACGATCACATTGCGGTATGGGAAGGAGCGAAATTGAATAAGGCTCAAGCGAAAGATCGCACAGGTGTGAATACCATTTATTGGAGTTCTGAATTCGAAAAAATACTTCATACTGTAATCGGTGAAGCCTCTTCAGTTTACTTGAATAGCAACGAGCATTCACGTGCAACCATTGAAGTGGAAACACGCGAAATGCGCCTATCGAAGTGGTTCCGTGAAAAATATCCTCATCATACTATTGAGCGCTCTGCGCCAATTATGCATGCACTTCGTGCTGTGAAGGACGAAGAGGAAATTGCTCAAATTCAGAAAGCTGTTGACATTACCCGCAACGGTTTGTTGCGCGTTATGAAAATGATTCGTCCGGGTGTAATGGAATACGTTATTGAAGCGGAATTCGCTCACGAATTTTTGAGTAGCGGTTCACGCGGATTTGCATACACTCCAATTATCGCATCTGGCGAAAGTGCTTGCGTTCTCCATTACATAGATAACGATAAGCCTTGCAAAGAGGGCGATGTTATTTTGCTTGATGTTGGTGCCGAGTATGGTAACTATGCAGCAGACATGACGCGTTGTTTACCAGTTAGCGGGAAATTTACGCCACGCCAAAAAGACGTATACAACGCAGTTCTTTCTGTTATGAAACAAGCCACTGCTTATTTGAAGCCTGGCGTAATCATGTCTGAATACCATGCAGCAGTAGGGGAGATGATGACAGGGGAATTGTTGAAGTTGAATTTGATTTCGGAAGAAGATGTGAAAAATCAGAATCCATCATGGCCGGCATACAAGAAATATTTCATGCACGGAACATCTCACTTCTTGGGATTGGATGTTCACGATGTTGGAAATTGGAACAAGCCTATTGAAGTTGGAAACGTATTCACTGTTGAACCGGGAATCTATATTCCGGAAGAAGATTTAGGTATTCGTTTAGAAAACAACATTGTGATTACCGAAAACGGAAACCGCGATTTGTTCGCGAATTTCCCGTTGGAAGTTGAAGAGATTGAAGCGTTGTGCGCTAAGTAATTAGAGCGCCACTTCTTTCAACGTTCCCGTTTTTGTGTAAGCAAGGTATCCTCTAACAGGCTTGTCTGTTGCGCTTTGTAGCGCACTCATGTAATTCTTCACTTGCTGAAGATGCTTGTCCATTTCTGCACCCGTTTTGAAATCGTAGACTTCAACGTATTCAGCATTTAAGTGAATTCGATCAGGACGTGCCACTTCCCGAACATTGATTTGAACATCGTGCTCTGTTAGAACCTCATCTTCCGTTTTGAATATCTGTTGAAACGAATCGTTCATGACCGTCGCTTTTACCTGATTCGAAAGAAGCTCTTTTTCGTTGGTTTGAAGTTCGGTGTGTTCGAAGATGTAATTCGAAAGCGATTCTTCCCACGAATTGAAATGATTCAAAGTTGAAAGACAAGCATGCAAATGATTTCCCATAACAAGTGCTTCTTTTCCTTCCAAATCTTTGCGTTTCGTTTCACGCATACGGAAGTCCGGTTGAACCGCATTTAAGCGCGTTCCATCAAGTAGCGCCACAGTTTTCGCGTTGAAATAATCGTAGAGATACGCATTTAAAGCACTATTCGACGATGAAGGTTTGCTTTCAGTAAGGAAATACAATCGCTCTTCCGGACGCGTGAGCGCTACGTAAAGCAGGTTCATGTCGTCGAGTAAGATCTTGTTGTTTTCTGTTTGAAGTTCTTCCGGATCATCATCTTTCGGTGACTTGCTCGGAGTGAAATTGATAAGTCCTTTTGTGAATCCCGGATGAACATTTGGTGCGCTTACCCAAAGCGTTTGATTCGGATGTTTCGTATCGAATTTCGGGAAGATGACAACTGGAAATTGAAGCCCTTTACTTTTATGAATAGTTAGTATGCGAACAGCATTTTGTTGCTCACCACTTTGAATGTACAATTTGTTCTTGTTGTCGTTCCACCAATCTGTCATTTCTGAAAATCCCATTCCATTGCGGTGAGAGAGTTGCAACAATTGATTTTCGAAAAATTCCAAATACACATCGAATTGCAATTGGAAATAACGAATGAGTTCTTGAATGCATTCAAACGGATGGACATTGCTCTTCACAATATCTCGAAGTCCGGGGTAATGTTCATCTAAGAATTCATTTACCTTAAAACGAAGTTTTCCTTTTTCCAATTGCTCAACGTAAGTGGAAATAATTTCACTGTAGTTGAATTTATCTGGAAAGACATCGCAGATTCTGCGAATCAAATTGAAGCGATAAAAATTCTCGGTCTCTTTTCCGAAGTAGTTAATACACGCCATAAGCAACTGCACTTCGTTGGAATTTTGCACCAAGAAACTATCCTCAGTAGTGAGTGGTATTTTTTCTGTTTGTTGAAGAATGAATTCAGAAATTTTTGTCGACTCTGATTTTCCTTTTCGTGTGAGTATTGCAATATCACCCCATTCGTATCCGTCGGCGCGACATTCGCGAATAGCTTCAACAATGCCATTTAGCATATGTAAATCTTTCGATTCCTTTGAGTCCTTTTTTTCGACCACATGGGTTTGAACTTCCACATATCCCGGATGGTTTTTGCTGCATTCTTGCTCGTGTTTGTCAAAAACATCTTGAAGCGGACCGAGCTTTTCTTTCAATGCTCCAAATAACGTATTGTTAAATTCAATAATGGCTTTGCCACTTCTTCTGTTGGTGTTTAAGACTTGCTCTTTATAGGCATCGTTCAACAACAACTGCATGGTATCGGGCGCTCCGTCGAATAATTTTGGAAGTCGAACGAATTGTTCAACATTTCCATTTCTCCATCTGTAAATACTCTGCTTCCCATCTCCAACAACCAAATTGAAATTCCCTTGTGCAATGGCGTTTTCAAACAACGGAAGAAAGTTCTTCCATTGCATTTCTGAAGTGTCTTGAAACTCGTCGATAAGAATGTGATGATAACGCTCACCTGCACGCTCGTATATGAATGGCGCAGTGCTTTCTTGAACAACTGCAGATACAATGGCGTGAAAGTCTGAAATAAGAAGTAGGTTTTCTTCCGATTTTATTCGGACACTTACTTCATTCAGTTTGCTTAATAATCCTGTTGTATATATCCTTGGAAGAATTTTACTGATGCGGTTGAATTCGTGTTTGTTATTTCCGGAAATCCAATCAAGAACGAATTCAGCAACTTCATTTAATTTTCCGTTCAATGCTTCTACTTCAGCTTGCTTCGGTTTACCCCAGCCCTTTTCAATTACGCGATGGAAGTATGCTCCTGGATTTACAAATTCTGCTGATCTTATTTTTTTGAGATAACTCAGAGTCCCATTTCCATTATTAAAGAAGTCCTGTAGACCTAGATTTTTTTCTTCAATCAAATCTAGAATCTGATCAATGCGTTCGAACAATTCTTTGGTCAATTCCTGGAGCTTATTCTGAAAAGCCTTCTTAATTAAATCGTATTCAGTAATGTGTAGATTTTCGAATAGCGAAAGAATGTTTTTCGCGTCTTCCTTCACCAGCTGCTTGGAAATTCCGATCATGCCTTTGCGGACATTCCAATCTTCTTCTTCTTCGAAATTGCTGAGCACGTAGTTTTCCAGATAGGTCGTCAATTCCGCGTCTTCACCCACTTCATCGAGGCACGCGTCAACGCATTGCTCAAGAAACTTCTCGGTGTCCATTTGAATGAAGAAGTTCGGATGTATCTGCAGATCTTTTGCGAATGCGCGAACGATGCGATGCGTGAAACTATCGATTGTACTTATGCTCAAGCGTGAATAATTGTGAAGCATGTGCGAAAGTGTTTTTCGCGCGCGCTCTTGCAAAATCATCGGGGAAACATCGAGTTCCTTTCGAATGTCGTTGAACAATTCGTTCTTTCCCTCCAAAGCCTGAACGAAGGTGAATTCATGCAGACGCTCCATAACACGTTCTTTCATTTCAGAGGCAGCCGCGTTGGTAAACGTAATGGCCAGGATGTGGCTATAAGCGTATGGCTCTTCGCTTTTTAAACTTAAAAAAAGGAAGTGTCTAACCAAGGCATAGGTCTTTCCGCTACCCGCAGAACTTTTTAATACAAGAAAGGGTTGTTTTTCCATCAAGAGCAAGTCTGTTAATTGAATTGAATGCTATCTTTAATTCGTGAAGTGAAATTAAATCCATGTAGCAATGAAAATAAAAATTGTGAATAATTATTTCGTCGTCGTTATACTTGGCTTATTGCTCGGGTCGTGCGGAGGAGATACGCCTTCTACTCCTGAGACCAAGGTTCACTTAAAGTTTATTCCAACCTACAACGGTCATCCGCTTTCCATTGATTCCGTTTACACCAATTCACTTGGACAGCACCTTCGCGTTGAGAATATTCAGTTTTATTTGTCGAATATCTATGCCCACAACGGTGCCGATTCGACCTTGTTGAAGCAAGCGTTTTTATTCACCTTGCTTGAACCGCAAACGCTTTCGCTGAATGTGTCCCCACAGTCTTTTTCTTCGCTATCATTCGGTGTTGGTGTTCCTGGTAATTTGAACAAGAACGTGGATCCTTCGCAGTATGCAAACGCGAATCCATTGAGTGTGCAAGGTTCCAACGGAATGTTTTGGTATTGGAACACCGGCTATATTTTCGTGAAGGTGGAAGGAAGGTATGAGCTGACAGGCTTGCCTAATGCGCCTTTGATGGATTCCTATTCTTACCACATGGGTGACGATCCGCTGTATCGTGTGCTTCATTTCAATACAGGAAGTGTGAGTTTGGCGGAAGGTGATGGGCGCACATTCAACATTGAAGTGGCTGTTGACAGCGTGTTCAATAGACCTGCAGATCCGATTGATTTATCGATTGACAATCTTACGCATACCACTTCGAATTATCCTTTGGCAGAGCGCATGACGAATAATTTTGTGACTGCGTTTCACCTTCAATGAGAAAAATAGTTTCATTTTTTTTCGTAGTTGGAATTCTTGTTGGCTGCGCCAATGAAGGATTACAGGACCGCTCCACTTCATTCAAACAACCGCATTATTTTCCTTCAATAATTTTCCCTGAAGGAAACGAGCCAACACTTCTTCGATTCGAATTAGGAAAAAAATTGTTTTACGAAAAACAATTGTCGAAGAACGAAGATCAATCGTGTGCGTCTTGCCATCGCTTGCCTTCGGCTTTTACAGATGGAAGAACGGTCTCTTCCTTCCATGAAAATGAATTCGCTCGAAACGCGCCAACCTTGGCGAATTTAGCATGGTCGCCCTACTTCATGTCGGAAGGCGGAGTGCCAACTTTGGAGTTGCAGGCACTAGGCCCCATTCATGAAAAACATGAATTGTCGTTGAGCATGGAGGATGTCGTTGGTCGATTGAAAAGTAAATCGAATTACGCTGAATTGAGCAAAGCCGCATACGGAAGGGAATTGGATGCGTTTGTAATAACACGAGCGCTCGCTTGTTTCCAACGTGCTTTGATTAGTGGTGATTCGAAATTTGACCGTCATTATTTTTTGAAGTCGAATGATTATTCCGAATTGGAAAAGCAGGGCATGGACTTGTTTTTTTCAGAACGAACCCAGTGCAGCAGTTGTCATTCACTCCCCTTTTTCACTGATTACAAATTCTACAGTTTGGGCTTTGAAGATGCCGACATTGGGTTGGAGCGTAGAACTTATTCGGAGGCGGATAGAGGTAAATTCAAGACGCCAACATTACGCAATATTGAATTAACAGCGCCATACATGCACAACGGTTTCATGAGTTCGTTGGAAGAGGTGGTTTCGTTTTACAACAGTGGAGGAGGAGCAAGTGTTACCCGGGATTCAAGAGTAAAACCATTGAATTTGTCGAAGGAGGAAGAACAGGCATTGGTTGCTTTTTTAAAGACGTTGACCGATTGGAATTTTGTTCAGAATGAGAAATTCTTGGTCGCTTACGAAGATTAGCGAATCAAATAAAATTGTTTATTCTTTCTCGCGTATTTTTGGAGTATGACCACGCGCCGTTTCACCTATTTTTTTCTGATTGCTCTTGCAAGTCTTTTGTGGACATGCAAGCATGAGGCGCCTGAAGGTCCAACAGCTACTCCATATAATTTGGTTATTCCACCCTTTTTTCCACCCATGGATATTCCTGCAGATAATCCTTTAACCGTTGAAGGAATTCAATTGGGAAGGTATTTATTTTGGGAAAAGAAGTTGAGTGGTAACGACGCCATGTCTTGTGGAACGTGCCATTTACCGGAACACGGTTTTTCAGATCCTCGACAGTTTTCTGTAGGAATAAACGGAGATGTCGGAACACGGCAAGCAATGCCCTTGATTAATATGGGGTGGTCGACTTCATTTTTTTGGGACGGAAGAGAACCAACGCTCGAGGCACAAATTGCTGATCCGATTGTAAATCCAATTGAAATGGATGAGAACTGGGATCGTGCGATTGAGCAAATAGATTCAGATCCAAAATACGATGCGTTGTTTTATAAGGCATTCGGTTCAACTGAAGTTACTAAGGAAAAGATTTCAAAGGCGATTGCTTCTTTTTTAAGAACAATGATTTCAGCGAATTCGAAATTCGATAAGCAACGCATAGGACAATACCAGTTCAATCAATCAGAACTTAACGGGTTTAATTTATTTCTTTCGGAAGGGGGAAGTCCAGATCAAGTTCCTGGTGGAAGTTTTGGTGCTGACTGTTTCCACTGTCATGGATTTGGAAGTATGCAGATGACCGATTACCTCTTTCATAACAACGGCTTAGATGCCACATTTACGGACTTAGGTCGCGGTGCTGTTTCAGGAAGTGTTTATGACAATGGGAAATTCAAAACACCTACGCTTCGCAATGTTGAGCTTACAGGACCATACATGCACGATGGAAGATTCACGACACTGGAGGAGGTGATAGAGCATTACAACAGCGGCGGAATTCCGAGTGCAACCATAGATCCGTTTATGAAATTTACGGTGGGAGGCCTGCAGTTGAGTGCTCAATCGAAGGCTGACCTGATTGCTTTTTTGAAATGTTTAACAGATACATCATTCTTACAAAACCCCGCATTTTCTGATCCACATGAATGATAAACAAAAACGTTTTTTAGAGGAAGCGAGAAAGAATGTGAAGGCGAACAAAAAACTGTTCAATCGTTTAGCAAAAAAGAAAAAGCTCGATGATGTTTTTCATTCTACGCATGAAGAAATTTTTGCAAAAACCGATTGTCTTACCTGCGGTAATTGTTGTCGTACTACAAGTCCCATTTTTCGCGATGTAGATATTGAGCGTATAGCCAAGCATGTGGGCATGCGTGTTGCGGAGTTTACGGATAAGTATTTGCATTTAGACGAAGACCGAGATTGGGTTTTGAATTCGAGCCCTTGTACCTTTTTAAATCTGGAAGACAACAAGTGTAGCATTTATGAATTTCGTCCTAAGGCATGTAAGGAGTATCCGCACACCGATCGGAAAAACATGAGCCAAATCATGAATTTAACTTTTCGTAACACCCTTGTTTGCCCTGCTGTAGCTGAGATTGCTGAACGATTGCAGGATGTCAAAGCATAAAGAGCTTTGAATTTTCGCTCTTTCGATTGTTCGTATAAAAAAATCGTCTTAATTGAAACAGGTTCGGGTTGAATGCGTACATGTATTCCATGAGAGTTGTAATTCTGTTATTTTTCTTTTTCGGTTCTGTTTCATTGTCTTTTGCCCAATGCCCTGGCGTATATGATTACGTGGGTAATGTTGCAGAAACACCTTATTGGATAAGCTGTTCAGGAGGTGATTTCAATTTGAATGTATTTCCTTCGGGGACCTGGGATGATTTTGTTATTGATTGGGGTGATGGTTCGCCAACAACAACAGGCGGCACTTGGCAGAGTCCGACGCCCATGCAACATCTCTATGCAGCAGCAATAGATACGTTTGTTGTTACGATATCTGAACCATCGACAGGATGTTCAATTGAAGGAGTAGTTGTTATGGAGATGGCTACGAATGCTTCGATACAGATACCGATTAACGGGTTTACGCAAGCTTGCGCGCCTCAGAATATGATATTCTTAAATTCATCTACGAATGTTTCGGAAACTACCATATTCACGTGGAATTTTGGTGATGAATCGCCTTTGGAATCATACAGTTCAACCAATTTAAATGAAATTGTCAATCACGTTTATGAGAATGTGGGGACTTTAGATTGTGAAATTTTAGTGTCTCTGACCGCTCAGAATTATTGCAATATTGTTCAAGGTGGACCTTCAGTAGCGACTTTTTTTCCGATTAATATTTGGGCTTTGGATGCTGCTCAAATTACTCCGTCTGCAACTACACTTTGTTTTCCAGAGACTGAATTTATATTCACGAACACGACCATTAGAAATTGTTATAACAACGGGAATGTCTTTCAACGACAAGAGAAATGGGACTTCGGGAATTATTGGGGAACAGGAGACAGTGTTACCAATTGGCAGCCTTGGCCGCCTACTTTTCCTCAAACCGTTTCGTTTCCTGGGGTAGGTGATTACACTGTTACGCTATACGACAGCAGTTATTGCGGTATAGCTTCTCATTCAATTACCGTTCATGTCATTAAACCACCAAACGCAAATTTCATCGCTTCAGCGGATACCGTTTGTGTAGGAGAGCAAGTTGTTTTTACTCAGTTGGCTGCTGCACCGGGTCAAGCATATCGTTGGAATTTTGGAGTAAACAATTCATGGGTAAATGTTGGAAGTGGAAATGCCACCTACACCTACAATACAGCAGGAACTTATGTTGTGCGTAATAGGATTTACTTCACTGGACAAGATGCCTCATGCGCCGACACCGCCTCGGTTACTGTTGTTGTATTGCCTGCACCCACGATTAACATTACTGCCAATGATTTTTCGAATTGTGACAGTTTAACCGTGAATTTCAATAGTATTACCGTGGGCGCAATAACGTGGGAGTGGAATTTTGGAACATTGGGTACTTATACGGGCCCAGATCCGTCGCCTCTTTTTTACGGTACTCCAGGAAGTTTTAATGTCAGTCTGACATCAACAGGTGTCAACGGATGTTCTGCTACCGATACGGACGTAGTGAACGTCTATGTTACCCCAACACCGAGTTTTACGGTGAGTAGTTCATGTGCGAACTCCTCAGCCATTTTTACAAATACCACATCAACGGCTGCAGGCAATCCGATAACTCAAACCCAATGGACGTTTGGTGATGGTGGAACGTCTTCTCAAACCACACCTTCGCATATCTATGCATCAGAGGGGTCATATACAATTGGTTTAAGTGTTTCAACACCTTATTGCTCTGCGAACACCCTTGGAGCGATTACCGTTCATCCGAATCCAACGGCTTCATTTACGCAAGATGTTGTTTCTGGTTGTCAGCCCTTGCAAGTGGCGTTTACCAATGCTTCCCAAGGAGCAACTTCTTATTCCTGGAACTTCAATGACGGACCTCTTTCAACCAATACAAACGAAACGCACGTTTTTGGAAATAATACCATCTATAATTTACCTTACAACGTTGTGCTTACCGCTGTCAATGAATTCGGTTGTACAAATACCAGTTCAAGTTTAGTGACTGTATTAGGCGGCGCTGTTGCGAATTTCGAAATAGGCAATAATGAATTGGGCTGTTTGTCGGCACCCGTTGAGTTTAACAATTTCTCGTTGGGAGCAATTTCTTACGATTGGTCATTTGGAGACGGGTCAGTTTCAACCACTGAAAATCCGAGTCATGCCTACAACAACAACAGTGGTTTTTTGTGGTGGTATGACGTGACGTTAATCGCTTATTCAAGCGGCGGTTGTCTAGACACGGCGAGGTTGACGCTTCCGATTTATCCGATACTCGATATTCAACTTCCATTTGCATCGTTAGCTGGGTGCTCGCCGTATAGCGCGCAAATGCCTGCCATTAGCGGTATTCAGGGTTTTTCTTGGAACTTCGGAGATGGATTTACTTCAACGCTTATTTCTCCGGTTCATACGTACAACAATCTTTCAAATACACCTCAATCGTATACCGTATCACTTGTAGGCGAATCCGCTTTCGGCTGTTTGGACACTGTGTCATTTCCGGTTACGATATACCTTCAGCCACAAGCTTCTTTCACACAAACAGAAGATGATGGTTGCGCTCCGATTACAGTTGGGTTCACGAACACTTCACTGAATGCATCTTCCTTTGTTTGGAATTACGGCGATGGCAGTAGTTCAACCGGATTGAATGGATCGCATTTGTATACCAACACCACTGGCGTTCCAAATACGTGGAATGTGAGTTTAATTGCGACTTCGCTCGGTGGCTGTGCCGATACCGTTTCCAATGATGTTTTAATATACCCGCCGTTAATCTTCCCGTTGTTTAATCCAACGGTATCTGGATGTTCTCCTTTCACATTTGAAGCACCATTTTTTCCGAGTGTGGCTAATTATGCTTGGAGCTTTGGAAACGGTGATGTGTCAAGTGACGCTACACCTTCATACACCTATGAGAATCTTTCAGGATCAACAGCGAATTACACGGTTCATTTAGTAGGAACTTCCATCTACGGTTGCACCGATGCAGAGACTTATTTCGTTTATGTTTATCCGGAAGTGAATGCCTCATTCACTTATTCTGATATTTCTGGATGCGCTCCGCTTGAAGTTAATTTTCAAAACACGTCGCTAAACGGAAATCAATTTGAATGGTCTTTCGGCGATTTAGGAACTGCTAACTCATCGAACGCATCGCATACATTCAACAACATCAACGGTTTACTGAATACTTTCGAAACTACATTAACGGTTACTTCAACTGAGGGTTGTTCAGACAGCGCAAGTGTAGCCGTACAGGTCAGCCCTTTATTGGATTTGCAATGGTCAATGCCTGTTGTGGAAGGCTGTTCACCTTTCACTTTGCAAACCCCAAACATGCCTGGTGGCGAGACCTACTTATGGAATTTTGCCGATGGCTATACTTCAACCAACACATCGCCAACTCACGTTTATGTGAACAATACCTTGAGTCCAATTCAATATACCGTAACCTGTTATTCTGAAAATAGTTTTGGATGTGCAGACAGTATTTCGTTCAACGTAACTGTGAATCCTCAGGCTGTTTCGAATGTTTCAACACAGCATTACAGCGGTTGCTCTCCGTTGAGTGTGACCTTCGAGAATAATTCGCAATATGCTTTAAGCTACGATTGGAATTATGGAAATGGACAAACCAGTACGACGGGAGCTCAAATACATGATTTCCTCTATGTGAATACGACTGCACAGCCAGTCACTTATGCTGCTGTTCTTCAAGCCAACCAAATAAGTTCGTGTTCAGATTTGGATACAGTAATTGTTACCGTATACCCATCTATTAATGCTAGTTTTACATGGAATGGCGGCTCATGCGGGAATTTGCAAGCTCAGTTTAACAATACTTCAACCATAGGAACTTCAGCCGAATGGACGTTCGGTGATGGGTTTTATTCGAATGCATTCAATCCATATCACTTGTATTCGAACAATGGGTTTCAAGATTTGAATTATAACGTTTCGCTCGTTTCGACCAGTGCATTCGGTTGCACAGATACTGTTGTTCACCCGTTAACAGTATTGTATTCCCCAATAGCGAATGCGGCTATTGACACGATCTACGGATGTTACCCATTAAATGTAGATTTTATTAATTCATCCTTAGGTGCGAACTCTTATTCTTGGCAGTATGGTGATGCATTGAATTCAACCACTTCTGCAGCGCAGCATACGCACACGTATTTCAATTTATCGAATCAATCTCAAACCTATCAGATTACGCTTACCGTTGAAGCTCCGAATGGCTGTACAGATGTTTGGACAGATCAAGTAACTGTTCTTCCTGAATTGGTTGCCGATGCCGATGTAATTGTTTCTGGATGTAATCCTGTTGAAGTGGTCTTCGACAATCAAAGTACAGGAGCAACTTCTTATTTCTGGAATTTAGGAAACGGAGACACAAGCACGAGCTTCAATGAACAAGGAACGTTCTACAATCCATATCCGGTAGACACTACGTTCGTTGTGAGTTTGACCGCGACGAATGTTTATGGTTGTGAAGTGACAACAGATTTGTGGGTAGTTGTGCATCCGTTTCCAACAGCGGCATTCACTGTGACTCCCTTGGTTCAATTATGGCCTAACAATACTGTCAATCTTCAAGAAAATTCCATCGGGACAAATCTTGGCTATCATTGGACTTTGGAAGATGGAAGTGAGTATTACATATCGAATCCTGGAGATCATTCATTTCCAACTTGGGGAACGTACAATATTGAGTTGATTGTGAATGAAGGTTTATGCACCGATACGACTGCGCAAAGCATTACTATTATTCCTCCAGCTCCCGTTGCTTTGTTTGAAGGAAATGCTGAAGGATGCATTCCTTTGACTGTTACCTTGAACAATCTTTCACAATACGCCGATACCTATGAATGGTTCTTCAGTGATGGCGGATATACCACTTCAGACAGTCCTGTTTACACGATTTATCAAGCCGGTGTTTTCGGCGCTACGTTGGTCGTTCACGGTTTTGACGGCACAAACGACACATTGGAACTTTCAAACTTATTCATTGCACATGCCAATGCAGTTGCTTCCTTTACGGTGAATCCGCATCAAGTAGTAATTCCCGATCAGGCAATCTTATGTCAGAATGCAAGCGACAACGCCACTGTATTCGAATGGTCATTCGGTGACGGATTTGTAAGTAATGAGGTGAGTCCGAAACACTTTTACGATATTGAAGGAGTATACAGTATTCAGTTGATTGCGAACAACGAATTCAATTGTCCAGATACATTGATACTTCAAGACGTTGTCTTTGCATACGGAGATGGGTATTTGGAATATCCGAACGCCTTCACACCCAATTCAAGCGGGCCGAGCGATGGCTATTACGATGAGTACGGATATACCAACGACATATTCTGTCCAATTCACAAGGGAGTTGATCTCTACGAACTTCAAATCTTTAATAAATGGGGAGAGCAAATTTTCGAGACCAACGATATCCATCGCGGATGGGACGGTTATTATCGGGGGGTATTGAGTAAGGAAGATGTCTATGTCTGGAAGGCATCGGTAACGTTTTCGAATGGAACCAGTAAAATCATGACAGGAGACTTAACACTTTTAGCACCATGAAGAACACACTAACATTGAAGTCTATTTTCTTCGCGCTATTGGTATTCATTGAGTTGAATGCGATGGCTCAAGATCAACAATTCACCCAGTTTTATTCAGCACCAACCTTGTTGAACCCCGCGTTTGCAGGCGCTTCAGCACAAAGTAGATTGAGTTCATTGTATCGAAGTCAATGGTCGTTGATCCCTGGCGGATTCAAATCGTATCGTTTTGCTTACGATCATTATGCGTCTTCCATAAACAGTGGATTCGGAATCATAGTTGGAAGTGACAAGTTAGGAACGGGCAGTCTGAAGACGTCTTCCATGCAGCTGCAATATGCTTATGAAGTGAAGGTGAAACGCGGCGTGTTTTTCCGTCCTGCCCTTCAGTTGGGTTTTGTGAGTAAGACACTCGATTTTGGGAATTTGGTTTTTTACGATCAAATGATTCGTGAAGGAGAGCCAAGCTTTGAGGTAATCTCATACGGTCCAGCGAAATACTTCGACGCTTCAGCAGGAGCTTTATTATATTCAGCGAAAGCCTGGATGGGTGTTTCGGTATACCATATGAACAAGCCGAATGAAGCCATTTACGATGAAACAATCGAGATTATTCCAACACGTCTTTCCGTTCACGGTGGATTAAGAAAAAAGATTAAGTCGAATTTTTATTCGAAGGTTGGAAAAGACATGGTGCTTGCGTTCAACTATCAGGCACAAGGTAAATTCGACCAATTAGACATTGGTGTTTATACCGAATTGAATCCAGTTGTTTTGGGAATCTGGTACCGCGGACTTCCGGTTAAATCAAATCAATACCAACATCCGAATAGAGATTCATTTTCAGCACTCATCGGGTTTCAAACAGGGAAATACAAAGTTGGATACAGCTATGACATTACCACATCTCAGTTAGCGGTTGGAAATGCAGGAGGCTCACACGAGATAAGTTTTACCTACCTCTGGGCGAACAACAGAAACATGCGAAAAGTGAAGCGAAGAATTATTCCTTGCGCAACGTTTTAATCTGCAATACCCATCGTCTTCAAGTGACGCGTATGTGAACGCACGGCAGCGAAGACTGTTCCGTATTCATTGTATTGAACTCCGAATTTCTCACAGGTCTCACGAACAATTTTATTCAATGCTGGATAGTGCACATGCGAAATACGTGGGAACAAGTGATGTTCTACTTGGTAATTCAATCCGCCAGTAAATAAAGTGACCAAAGGATTTTTAGTGGCGAAATTGCTAGTCGTGTTAATTTGGTGAATCGCCCACTCCTCTTCAATAACACCGTTTGTTTCTTCAGGATTGTTGAACGAAGTTGTTTCAACAACGTGTGCTAGTTGGAACACAACGGCAATAACAATTCCAGTTACCGTTGAAACAATGAGATAACCAAGGATTGCAGCAAGCAAGCCTTTGAATATGATTGGTAAAACGATGAAGGTCGCTACATAGCTCAACTTCGTTGCCCAAAAGGTGAAGTGATTGATGAAAGTGAATTTGCGAAGCTTGGTGATACCCACTTGCTGTGTTCTGTATTTCTTCACGTCGTCAATCCATACCCATGAAATGTAGGTTAGGCAATACAACAAGTAACCATAAATGTGTTGAAAGCGATGAATCTTATAGCGTGGCTGATTCTCGTTTGTGCGCATCATGGGCTGAATGTTTATGTCATCGTCATGACCTTCAATGTTCGTGAACGAGTGGTGTATCACATTGTGTTTGGTCTTCCAAAGGCTAACGTCGCCACCCACCATGTTTAGGGTGTGCGCCATGATTTCATTCAACCACTTTTTATCTGAAAAACTTCCATGAGCACCATCGTGCATCAAATTGAATCCGATACCCGCTAACGTCAATCCCAAAAGGACACATGCGCCTATGTTCATCGCCGTGGAAAGTTCTCCGAAAACAAGTGAAATATATAAGGCGAAGAAGCTTGAAAGTAAAACGATTGCTTTAACTATTATGAGCCAATTGCCCCATCTGTTGCGCTTTGTAGCGTTGAAATATGAATCTACGCCATTTTTCAAATGATCGAAAAATGGAGTTCCTGCTGTCTTAAATCTTATTGTGCTCAAACGTGTTGGGTTTTTTCAATGAGCCGCTAATTTACCACACATTTACTTCACGCTCTAATTCGATGCCGTATTTATTCTTGACATCGGTCATAACAGCGGAGCTTAAATCGAAAATTTCGTGTCCAGTTGCACCTCCATAATTCACCAAAACAAGCGCTTGTTTCTCATGTACACCGCAGTTTCCAACGCGTTTGCCTTTCCATCCAGTATGCTCAATCAGATACCCCGCAGGAATTTTTACAGTGGTTTCATTGACTGGATAAAATGGAATCTTTTCATCGTGGGTCTGAATAGCTCGTAACACAGAGAGATCAACTGTCGGATTTTTGAAAAAACTTCCGGCATTGCCTAAAACCTTTGGATCGGGAAGCTTCGAACTACGAATAGCAATAACAGCTTGGCTAATGTGTTTGATACTCAGCGTATCAATTTCCATTTTGTCGAGTTCTTCCGAAATGGCTCCGTATTCAATGTGAAAAACGGGACGCTTATTCAGTTTGAAGCCCACATGCGTGATGAACCAATTT
>JBJOON010000001.1:0-38355 GCA_046051235.1 Bacteroidota bacterium | reverse complement strand
TTCAGTTTTGGTTAATGGATCCGTTCAATGAAGATTCCGAAAACATAGACGGCGGAGATCTTTACTTTAACCTTGGAAACGTAAGTGAAGACGTTATGAACGATTCTCATATGACCTTCGAGAACGGATTTCCTTCCGCCAATAACGACCTCCCAATTGAACAGGGTACGTGGGGAAATTATCCTGCGCCAACAACCTTTAACGTCGTGAATGCCTTTGATTACACCTCCGGTAATTACGAGCAGCAAGATATCGGATTAGATGGTTTGAACTCAACTGCTGAACAGTCTTATTTTTCGAATTGGTTGTTGCAAGTGCAAGGATTTTTAACACCCGATGCATTCGTTAAATATCAGCAAGACCCATCTGCCGATAACTTCAGTTATTTCCGAAGTTCTCAGGCCGATGCAGCTGACTTGAATACCATAGAGCGTTATAAAAACTTCAACAGGTACGAAGGGAACTCGAATACGAATACACCTGACGGTTATCCAATTGCAGCGACCACCATTCCGAACTCAGAAGATATCAATCAGGATATTACACTTAATACCATTGAAAGTTATTTTCAGTACAAGGTAAGTTTGCGACCAGAGGATTTGGGAGATGGTAACCTTGGAAGAAATTACATCACAGATACATTCGTAACAACGAAGACAACAGCGAATAACGAGGAACGCGAAATCCGCTGGTACCAATTTAAAATTCCAATTAAGGAATTTGAGAAGCGAGTGGGAAGTATTCCTGATTTTCGATCAATTCGATATATCAGAATGTTCTTAAAGGGATGGGAAGAGCCAGTTACACTGCGCTTTGCCCGATTAGAGTTGGTTCGAGGTGAATGGAGAAAGTATGATTATTCTTTAGCCGGTAATCAAGAACAAGAAATTAATGATGATCCAGAAACTTCATTTACAATCGCTGCAGTAAATATTGAGGAGAATGGAAATAGAGAACCTGTTCCCTATGCCGTGCCGCCTGGAATTATTCGCGAGCAAGACGTTGCCTCTGCTAACCTACGAAATTTAAATGAGCAATCTCTAGAGTTAAGCGTTTGCAATTTGAAAGATGGAGATGCTCGCGCAACTTATAGAAACGTGAACTTTGATTTGCGTCAATATAAGCGTTTGCGCATGTTCGCCCACGCTGAAGCTGCAGGTATTCAATCAGAGCTGAAGGATAACGATGTTTCAGTATTTATTCGACTAGGTTCGGACTTCGATCAGAACTACTATGAGTATGAAGTGCCAATGAGCGTAACGCCTTGGTTTACGAATAATGACGATGAGATTTGGCCTGCTGAGAATAATTTCGATATTCAACTTTCGGACCTACAGAACCTTAAAATCAATAGACCCGCAACAACTTCTGTATTATCTGTTGTAGATACTATTTTAGATAACAACGTTCACTTATCTGTTAAGGGAAATCCTAATTTGGCGAATATCACAACCATGATGATTGGTATTCGCAACCCAGACAAAGACACAAACCCCTTTGGTGTCGCCGATGACGGAAAGGGAAAATGTGCAATAGTTTGGGTGAATGAACTACGTCTATCTGAATTCGATGAGAAATCGGGGTCAGCAGCAATTGCTCGTTTAAATGCGCAGCTAGCCGACTTCGGTAATATCGCAGTTTCAGGCAATATTAGCACTCCCGGTTGGGGATCAATTGAACAACGCGTTCAACAAAGGCAACAAGAGACGAAGATGGGTCTTGATGCGAGCAGCACACTTCAACTTGGAAAATTCTTCCCAAAAGATTGGGGTGTTCAATTGCCGATGTACCTTGGTTTCTCGGAGAATGTTCAAACCCCCCGATACAGCCCACTTCAACCAGATATTCAAATGACGGATTTGCCTTCATTGAACAAACCATTGAAGCAAAAATCCCAAACTTATACGAAGCGCAGAAGTATCAATTTCACAAATATTAAGATTGCACCGAAGAAAGATGCCGAGGCGGCTAAAGGAGTTGGTCTTCCTGGGGCGGAAGACAAGGGGAAACCGGGAACACAGGCTGCGCCTGCGAGTACAGATAAACCTAAGTTCTACGGAGTTGACAATTTCTCTGTTTCCTATGCATACAACGAAACTTATTTCCGTGACATTAATACCGATTGGAGGTTACAGAAGCAATATCAAGGAGCGTTCGATTATAGCTTCACGAATAAGCCAAAAGAATTCAAACCACTAGCCAATATTCCGGTTATTAAAACCTCGAAGTACTTAAAGTGGCTGAAGGAATTCAACTTCTACGTGGGTATCAAACAAATGAGTTTCAGAACTGAAATGAATCGTTCGTACGAGACCAGTCGCATTCGAAATAACTCATTGGAGTTAACAGGAGTGTATAGCGATATGCTCATTCAAACTCAGGCTCAAAAGAATTGGAATTGGACAAGAAACTATTCCATGAAATACGATTTGACCAAGAATTTAAAAACAGATTTTACAGCGAGCAATATTGCATTGGTAGGCGAGCCGCGTGGTGTAATCAATAAGAATGACGTTGATTGGTATGAATCTTACAAAGATTCTGTTTGGAGCAACATCCAAAATTTTGGTGAAACCACCACATACAACCATAATGTGGGTGTGACATACAAGTTACCGTTGGACAAGTTTCCATTGTTAAATTTTATGAGTGCAGATGCTCGTTACGGTGGTACCTTCAGATGGGATCGTGCCCCGTTTACCCAAGATACATTGGGTAACACCATTCAGAACAGTCGCCAAATTCAGCTGAATGCCCAAGGTAATTTCGAGACATTGTACAACAATGTCCCTCGATTGAAACAAGCATTAACCGGAAAGAAGCCGGACGCAGGAAAGAAGCCGGATGCAGGAAAAAAGGATGACCCTTCGAAAAAGGATGGTTTCGGCGATGATTTGAAGAAGAAAGATAAAAAAGAGAAAGTAGATCCGTTAGATGTTGCACTTCGATTCTTTATGATGGTACGAACTGTGAATGGAAGTTATACCAAGAATGAAGGATTGTTGCTTCCCGGTTACGCAAATACCACGAGTATATTGGGATTCGATAACCAGTTCGACGGACCAGGAATAGGCTTCCTGGTAGGGCAACAGAACACAGATTTAATGGGTAATCCAACCGGACGGAATTTTGCAACAGATGCCGCAAGTAACAATTGGTTGGTTGAACAGCAGTCATTAAATATTCAGTACAACCAAACCTTCACAGAAACCTGGAATGCAAAAATGAATTTGGAACCGTTCCGCTATTTCAAAGTTGAACTTTCTGCAACACGTCAAGAAGGAAAGAACTTCAACTCTTTCTTCCGCTACGATCCAACAGTTGATGATTACGTATTCCAATCACCAATGGAAACTGGAAACTTCTCGGCGTCTTTGATTACATGGAATACAGCTTTCATTAAAGACGACAAAGAGAACAACTACGCCAGTCCGATCTTCGATCAACTTTTAGCGAACAGACAGGAAATTTCAAGTCGATGGAACAATGAAACTTATCAGTTAGCAAATCCAAATGATTCAGGATACTACGAAGGCTTTGGGTCACTTTCACAAAATGTTATCATCCCTTCCTTTATTGCAGCTTACACCGGACGTTCAACAAGTGAGGTAGCCTTGAATCCATTTGCTACAAAGGCACAGCCGAACTGGAAAATCACGTACGATGGATTGACGAAACTGCCAGCGGTTAAGAAGTATTTCAAGCAATTTAACATTTCTCATAATTACCGCTCGACTGCAACTGCTTCGTATGTCAGCAATTTGAAATATGAAGAGTTCAACAACCTTCCAACTGCAATAGACCAGAGTCCGGAGCAAAACTTTATTTCACAACAACAAATTGGTACTGTTACATTAACGGAGTCGATGTCACCTTTGGTTGGATTTGACATGACGTTAAAAACGAAGAAAGTTAACGACCCATTGATTAAGGTAGAGTACAAACGCGATCGCACAATTGCATTAGGAATGGCGAACTATCAGATTACTGAGACGAAGAGTAACAGTTTTGTAATCGGTTTGGGATATAAAATCACTGAAGTTCCAAATCCGTTTGGACGAAAAAAGGGGAGTAAACTACCAGTAAAATTACTAGACAAGTCTACTTTGAATTTACGCGTAGACTTCACAATTCGTGAGAACTTTACTTTAATTAGAAAAATAGAAGAACAACAAAATCAGGTGACTGCAGGACAAACGTTGTTCAGTGTGAAATCTAGTGCAGATATGGCTATCAGCGATAAACTGACATTACGTTTCTTCTACGATCATCAAATAAACAAACCTGCAATTTCTACAAGTTTCCAAACTTCGAATATCACCACCGGTCTCGCTATTCGATTTACATTGAACGGTTCAGGAGGTTCGAATGCAGCCCAACCTCAAGGTGGCAACTAAATTTGAGTTTGCTCGAAGAGATTAAACTTTTGGACGATTAGTGATTCTCAGTATTAATTTTGTGTTAAGTTCGTATGATTTTAAAATTTTGAGTCCAATAGAGCAAATAATCCAACAGTTTAGCCCCATTTCATTGAAAGAAATGGACGGAGTTGAACTTATGAATCGGACAGATACCAAGTTTGTAGTCTCATTGGATCAATTGCTTTCTATTTTGGAAGAAGTAAAAAACACCTATCGAATTCTTGAAGTTAATAATGTTCGTTTCAGTCATTATGAAACACTTTATTACGATACTGACGAGTTTCTGTTTTATACACGTCATCACAATGGTAAGAAGAACAGATGGAAAATTAGAAAGCGTTCATACGTCGATAGTCATTTGAATTTCCTGGAACTGAAGTTTAAAACCAACAGAGGAAGAACTCAAAAGCAACGCACAGGCATACCCGAAATTGGAATGGATTTGAATGGGGATGAAGAAAAGTTCATTGGAAGAAAGGCGGGAATAGATTTTCATTTGTCACCACAAGTGAAAAACAACTTCACGCGTTTAACACTTGTGGAACCGAGTCTGCCTGAAAGAATTACAATAGATTTGGAGCTTTCATTTGAGTGGAATAAAATTTCGAAACAACTCAAGCAAATTGTTATTGTTGAAGTAAAACAAGAGAATCGAAACAGGCTTTCACCGTTCGTTCAAGCGTTGAAGAAAAGACATGTAAGAGAGGAAAGTATCAGTAAATACTGCCTGGGAGTGGCTATGCTCGTGCCTTTCGTGAAGAAAAATAATTTTAAAGAGAAGTTAATAAAAGTCAATAAATTAGAATCAATAAACTAAGATTATGTTAGATACGTTCAATGCATTGTTTTTGCAATCAGATTTCGATCCAATGGGAGGAATGAAATTTATTCACCTTGAGGATTTCTTAGGATTGATTATTCGCCTTTCCGTACACATGCTATTCGTGTTGCTTTTAGTTCGTGTGATCTATTACCCCATTGCTAAGAGAAAGGACTTCTTATTTACATATCTTCTATTCAGTTTAACCATCTTCCTCATGTGTTTCATGTTGGAAAGCGTTAAGCTTCAAATGGGGTTTGCGTTAGGTTTATTCGCTGTATTCGGGATAATACGATACAGAACAGATGCTATTCCTATTAAAGAGATGACTTACCTATTCGTGGTAATTGGAATGTCTGTAATGAATGCGTTAATCAATAAAAAGATTTCTTTGGTTGAATTGTCATTCGCAAATCTTGTAATTATTGGAGCAACATACGGCCTAGAGCGCGTTTGGTTGTTGCGTCACGAAGCGCAGAAAATCATTGTATATGAAAACATTGATTTAATTAAAGTTGGAAGAGAAGAAGAAATGAAGGCAGACATCGAGGCAAGAACGGGTATTAAAGTAAATCGTTTTGAAATTGGAAAAATCGATTTCCTTCGCGATACAGCATTAATCAAGATTTACTTCTTCGAAGATGAACAAGGAAATCAAATGGATGATTCCTTTTCGGGTAACATCAACATCTAGGATTTTTTAGCTAAACATATTCCAGCGCAATACGTCGTCTTCAGCGATATCTTGCGTTGTTTGTTTTCCAACTACAGTTGATATTTCCTTCGGAGAAATGCCGCTTGCGGGACGCTTCCATGTAAGGTCATCAAATGTTACCACATGTCCAGCCGGCATCGCTTTCGCAGCAACTAAACTTCTGCGTGCATTCGCTCGTGCAGGAGCCTCTTCGTCAATAGCGGTTAATTCAAATCCTCCAAGCAATTCCATAGTTCGATTCATTCGCGAATGAAAGTACTTTAAATCTTCTTTATCCATTGCGTGGTAATGATCGTTACCCGGCAAGGTCTTATCATGAGTGAAGTGTTTTTCCAATACCGCTGCACCTAATAAAGTCGCAACTTCAAGTGTATGCATGTCCTTCGGAAGGGTATGATCACTATACCCCGGAACCGCTTGAGGAAAAGTCGAAATTAAATCTTTAATCATGCCCAAATGCGCATTAGGATCGGGTGTTGGATAATTCAAGACACAGTGCATTAAGCAAAGTTTATTTCCATATTTCGAAATCGTCTCCACCGCTTGCTGAACCTCCCATTTGTAAGAAGCCCCCGTGCTTAAAATAATTGGTTTCCCAAATTTGCATTGGTGTTCAATAAATGGAAGATTGGTAATATCTGAACTTGAAATCTTGTAAACGTTCATCAAGTCATTTAAAAAATTTGCGCTCTCCACATCAAACGCAGTGCTCATGAATTCAATACCTACCTCTTCGCAATAGCGCGCCAATTGCTCGAATTCGGTCTTCCAAAATTTATCGTATTTTTTGAATAGCTCAAATTGACTTCGTGTAGGTTCTTTCGTGATGTCCCAATAAAAAGGACTGTCCTTACTTGCGATAGTTTCAGCTTTGTATGTCTGAAACTTAATAGCGTTCGCACCGCCCTCAGCCGCTTCATCAATAAGTCTTTTTGCAAGATCCATGGACCCTTCGTGATTCACGCCAGCTTCAGCAATTATAAATGGACGAACGATTTTTTTCGAATCGTATTGGTAGAGAAAATTGGATAAGTTCATGTTTATTTTAATTCTTGAATGGCATGCCATGCAAGCAGGCCCATTCCGGTTTTTAATGCGTTTTCATTGACAGCAAATTTGCTGTTATGCACAGGGGCGTTCAAGGTACCATCTTCGTTCGAGGTGCCTAAGCGATAGAAGCAACCAGGCATGTGCTGAGAATAATAAGCGAAGTCTTCTGCGGTAGTTCGCATGTCTAAATCAATTACATTCTCTTCACCGAGATATTCTTGCGCTTGCGCGATAGCTCTTTCGGTTAACTCAGGATTGTTGTATACAACAGGATATCCTTTTTCAATTTGGAAGTCAATGGTTCCCCCCATGCCTTCAACCAAACCTTTCGACAAAGCCATAATTTTTTCGTGCGCTGTCGTTCTCCACGATTCAGAAAATGTACGGAAGGTTCCTTCCAATTTTACTTCATTCGGAATGATATTCGTTGCGCCGTTTCCAATTATTTTTCCGAAGGAAAGTACTGTTGGCATTTGCGGGTTGCTCCATCGAGAAGCAACCTGTTGCAATGCGATAAGTAAATGAGATGCAATTAAAATAGGATCGATACACTGGTCTGGTTTCGCGCCGTGTCCGCCTTTTCCTTTGATAGTCACGTAGAGCTCATCGGTAGAAGCCATGTAGGCACCTACACGATAGCCAACCTTTCCAGCAGGCAATTCAGGAAAGACATGCTGTCCAAATATCCCGTCAGGTGTTTTATCTTGAAACAATCCGTCTTTCAACATAAGTAAGGCACCTCCCGGAAGAACTTCTTCTGCAGGTTGAAAAACCAACGTGACAGTTCCTCCCCATTGTGCTTTTGTTTCATTCAAAATTTTTGCAGCGCCAAGAAGAGATGAAGTATGTACATCGTGACCGCACGCGTGCATAACACCATTCACTTTGCTTTTAAACGAAAGATCGTTGTCTTCATGAATGGGAAGAGCGTCCATATCTCCACGAAGGGCAATTGTTTTTTCTGAAGGAAGCGCACCAACAATCTCTGCACGAATTCCATAACCGCCAATGTTTTCAGTGTATGGAATTCCCCATTCAGCAAGGTGTTTCGCCACGAATGCTGATGTGTTTTTTTCTTGATAAGAAAGTTCCGGATTTGCATGAATGTGTCTGCGTATCGAAACAATTTCTTCGAAATGTTTTTCAGAAAGTTCTTGAATTAAATCTTTCATGGTGCGCAATCACATTTTGTTTTTTCTCCCTCGCGGCTTGCTTCAGCAACTGTCACGGTAGAGTCTGTGCAGAGTATGATATAATTCACATTGTTGTGTGAGAGGAAGTATCGCTTAGGATTATTCTGAGCGTCTGATTTTGAAAAGTCGACTTCACCGCCCCATTTCGCAGATTCGAAATTCTCCATAGAAATGCCCTGACAATCCATGCGGCATTTACCATGATTGGTAACCAACGTTTTGGAACCTTGAATCTGCTTCATGATTTGCTTACCGGGCAACCAGCCCAACCAATCGTAGTTCGGGAACATCATAAATACAAGCAAACAGCCAATGGTTAATCCTGTTGCAAAAAGTAAAAGTCTTCTTCGAAATTTCATGGTCTTCAGATTCCCACAAAAGTGCATAAAATTTCCGAGTTAGCCATTAACTTAGTGGCCAATTATGGCAATCATTCAAACAAGTGATCTTCAATACACCTTTGAGAAAGGTCCTGATTTATTTTTCCCTTCATTTCAAGCCGAAGAGAACAGCGAATTGTTGATTTTAGGAAACAGCGGAACAGGCAAGACAACTTTGCTTCATTTGTTAGCTGGACTAAGGAAGCCAATGGCAGGAGAAGTGGTCGTGAATGGAGTGAAATTGAATTCGCTAAGCGGTGCTTCTTTGGATCGTTTTAGAGGAAACAACATTGGTGTCGTTTTTCAAACGTCACATTTCGTTCAATCACTTTCTGTAATGGATAACATTCTGTTGGCACCGTATTTTTCGTCAAATAAGGTTTCGAAATCGGATGCTGAAAAAATGTTGGACCGACTGAATATTCTATCGAAAAAAAATAAGAAGGCTTCTACCTTAAGTGTTGGAGAACAGCAGCGAGTGGCGATAGCTCGCGCGTTGCTGAACAATCCGTCTCTCATCTTAGCCGATGAACCAACGAGTGCTTTGGACGACGAGAATGCTATTGAAGTTCTGAATCTGTTGAGAGAACAAACGCATTCATTGAAGGCAGCTTTGCTCATAGTTACCCACGACAATCGCTTGAAAGAAGAAGTGAAGCAGCGTATTGAATTAACCGCATCTAAATCTTAAGTTCCATTCAACATGAAAATTATATTTATTGCATGGAAAAATTGCTGGCAAAAAGCAGGAGCTACGACGCTAACTCTTTTGCTTTTGTCATTCGGAGTAGGAATTATATCAATGATGTTGTTGTTGGAAAATCAACTGAGTGAAAAATTCAACAAGAATATTAAGGATATTGATTTTGTCTTAGGAGCAAAGGGAAGTCCACTTCAACTCATCTTAGCGAACGTTTATCACATTGACGCTCCAACTGGAAATATCAAAGTTTCAGAGGCGCAAAAAATCATCAAAAATCCGACGGTCAAAGAAGCGATTCCATTGGCATATGGAGATAATTACGAAGGATGGAGAATCGTTGGAACCACTCCACGCTATGCAGAATTTTATGGCGTAAAATTGAAAGAAGGAAAAATTTTCGAAACGCCTTTTGAAGTAACCGTTGGTTCTTATGCAGCGAAAGAGTTGGGATTGAAATTAGGACAAACTTTCAAGAGTAACCACGGTTTAGACAAAGACGGAGAAAAGGAAGAAGGACACGACCAACTCTTTACTGTTGTTGGAATATATGAAGCTAGCGGAACGGTCATAGATCGTTTAATTCTAACACCAGTTGAATCCATCTGGGAAGTGCATGATCACGGTAATCACGAAGAATCCCCGCACAACGCCATTGTTTCTGCTGAAGAACACGATGCAGAGGAACACAATGAGGAAGAACATGCTCATGCAGAAGATGAGCATGCCCATGCCCATGAACATTCTGATGAGCATGCTGATCACAACGCAGAAGAGGAGGCGCATGATCACGAAGACGAACACATGCATCAGGAGGAAAGAGAAGTGACGGCATATCTGCTCATTAAGCGTCTTCCAATGGCTCCAATGATTCTTCCGCAATTGGTGAAGAACACGAACATGCAATTGGCTTTGCCAGCCATAGAAATTAATCGATTGAATGAAAACTTCGGAATAGGAATGAGTGTAGTGAAGGCAGTTGCCATTCTAATCATGATAATATCCTTCCTAAGCGTTTTTATTTCGTTGTTCAACGCTTTACGTGAAAGACAATACGAGTTGGCTATCCTTCGAACGTTAGGTGGAAGAAGAATTCAATTGTTTGTTTTGATTTTGTTGGAAGGTTTCTTCATGGTAGCTCTTGGATTAATCATCGGATTGGCTTTAAGTCGCGTAGGAATTACCATGCTTTCGGACATGGCGAAAGACAGTTTCCACGACGAATTTAACGCCATGATTTTCCTTCCACAGGAATATTATTTAGTTGGAATAACGTTAGGTCTTGGTGTGGTGGCATCGTTGTTGCCTGCCTTGCGAGCGTTCTTTATGGACATTTCAAAAACACTTTCTAATGATTAAGCCTATCAAATTTTTAGCTTTTATTTTTTCAGGAATTTTATTCTTGAATGCTTCCGAAGGAACCGAGAAGTTGAAAGCACACGCATACAAACGTGTAGAACTTGGAACGGTTCCAAGTACCATTGTTCCATACATTGCCGAAGGACAGGGACCTATAGAGATTACTTGGAAGACCTTGGCTGATGTGACTTACAAAGACATTTATGTAAAGGAACTGGATGCTTATTACTGGAAGCCAACGTTCGGTGCTTCGGTTAAGGCTGTTGCTGGAAGAGAGGTTTATATCACTGGATATTTAATACCTGTTGACTACGATGCGGGTTTCTATGTAGTATCGAAATACCCCTATGCAAACTGCTTCTTCTGCGGAGGCGGAGGTCCTGAGTCTGTTGTCGATTTGCGTTTTGCAGGAAAACATCGAAACTATAAAACAGATGAACGCCTCACCTTTAAAGGAAAACTATCATTGAACGCAGATGATGTGTATCAAATGAATTACATCTTGGAAGGTGCAACGGAATTCACGCCATAATTTTTTATGTTGAAATAAAAAAAGGCGACCATTGGTCGCCTTTTTTGTTTGTCTTTGTTTGGAATTACATCATTCCACCCATTCCACCGCCTGGCATTTGAGGCATTGGATTGTCTTCTTTAATATCAGAAATAACGCACTCTGTTGTCAACAACATTCCTGCGATTGACGAAGCGTTTTCTAATGCCACACGAGATACTTTAGTTGGGTCGATTACACCAGCTGCGAACAAATCTTCGTATTGTTCGTTGCGTGCGTTATAACCGAAGTCACCTTTTCCTTCACGGATCTTTTGAATCACAACTGCACCTTCACCGCCGGCGTTAGAAACAATCTGACGAAGAGGCTCTTCAATGGCTCTGCGAACAATATGAATACCTGTTGTTTCGTCGTCGTTCAATCCAGTAAGGTTGTCCAACGCAGCGCTTGCACGAATTAACGCAACTCCACCGCCTGGTACAATTCCTTCCTCAACTGCGGCGCGAGTAGCATGCAATGCATCGTCTACACGATCTTTCTTCTCTTTCATTTCAACTTCAGTTGCTGCACCAACATAAAGAACAGCAACACCACCAGCCAACTTAGCTAGGCGCTCTTGCAATTTTTCGCGGTCGTAATCTGAAGTTGTTTTTTCAATTTGAGATTTGATTTCGCTCACACGTGCTTGAATGTTTTCTTTTACTCCAGCACCGTTAACGATGGTTGTGTTGTCCTTGTCAATTGAAATCTTTTCAGCACGACCTAGATCTTCTAGTGTAGCGTTGTCCAATTTCAATCCAGTCTCCTCACTGATAACGGTTCCACCGGTAAGTACTGCAATGTCTTGCAACATAGCCTTTCTGCGATCTCCAAATCCAGGAGCTTTAACAGCAGCAACACGTAAAGCACCACGAATCTTGTTTACTACAAGCGTTGCAAGCGCTTCTCCGTCTACATCTTCAGCAATAATCAAAAGTGGTTTTCCTGATTGAGCAGTTTTTTCCAATACTGGAAGTAATTCCTTCATGCTAGAGATTTTCTTGTCGTAGATCAAAATGAAAGCGTTCTCTAATTCAGCTTCCATGTTCTCTGTGTTCGTTACGAAGTAAGGAGAAAGGTATCCGCGATCGAATTGCATTCCTTCAACAGTCTTAACTTCTGTCTCAGTTCCTTTTGCTTCTTCAACCGTGATAACACCTTCAGTACCTACTTTCTTCATTGCATCTGCAATCAAGGAACCTACAGTCTCGTCGTTGTTTGCAGAGATCGTTGCTACTTGCTTTATCTTCTCGTAGTCTGAACCAACCTCTCTTGAGATGTTACGTAATTCAGCAACAACTGCTTTCACAGCTTTGTCCATACCACGTTTCAAATCCATTGGGTTAGCACCAGAAGCAACATTCTTCAAACCTGCACCAACCATTGCTTGAGCCAATACAGTTGCTGTGGTTGTTCCGTCTCCAGCTTGATCAGCTGTCTTGCTTGCAACTTCTTTTAGCATCTGGGCACCCATGTTTTCAATAGGGTCAGCCAATTCGATTTCTTTCGCAACAGTAACACCATCTTTTGTAATGTGTGGTGCACCGAATTTTTTATCGATAACTACGTTACGTCCTTTAGGACCTAAAGTAACTTTTACTGCATTCGCCAATGCATCTACACCTGCTTTAAGTTTCTCTCTCGCAACGGTGTCGAATGTGATTTCTTTTGCCATGATTTTCTAAAATTTAATAATTAAACTATTGCAAAAATGTCCGACTCGCGCATGATCAAAAGATCTTTTCCGTCTACGCTAATCTCTGTTCCAGCATACTTGCCGTATAAAATAGTGTCTCCTGGTTGAACCGTTGTTGGCTCATCTTTTTTTCCAGGTCCAACAGCGATTACAGTCCCTCTTTGTGGTTTTTCTTTCGCTGTTTCAGGGATAATGATTCCTGAAAGAGTAGTGGTTTCAGCAGCAGCTGGCTCTACCAAAACGCGATCTCCTAATGGTCTAACGTTATTTGACATGTTTGTTTGTTTTTATGTTTGGTACCGTCGCAGTCACTATTTGTGCCAAGCGGGAATTTGATTCTAATGTGTGAACTTTCGTCAGTAAAGGGCAAAAAAAATGTCAGTAGTTTGAATTACTGACATTCTTAAAATGCTATTGTGACAATTATTGTCCTTGTTGCTGGTCACCACCTTGTTGTTGGCCACCTTCAGCTTGTTCAGTTTGTTGTTCTTCTTCTGTTGCAGGACGAGCAGAAGTTGAAAGGCTTGTAGAAGCTAAGCAAAGTACAAAAAGCGCAATGCCTAAATACCATGTTGCTTTTTCTAAGAAGTCTGCTGTGCGCTTAACTCCACCAATTTGAGCACTTCCAGCGAAGCCAGATGACAATCCACCGCCTTTAGGGTTCTGAATTAATACTACTAGTCCAAGCAATAGTGCTGCTATGACAATTAAAACGGTTACGATAAATTCCATGATCTATTAAAATTTGAGGTCCACAAAGATACACGAATTAAAGGAGTTACAAAGGAACATGCTTTATTTTCTTTGGTTCAAGGCTTTCAATTGATTTTCGAAGTGTATTTTCTTCTCAGGATGAAGTTCAATCAATTGTTTGTAGGCCTTTCTGGCGCGATCTATTTTTCCTTGAGTTGCATAAAGTTTTGCCATGGTTTCGGTAACCCAATCGAAGCTATCTTCGAGGCTATCTTTTGCGAAACTCACTCCGGAGTATTGCTCCACTTTTCCAGGAGTAATGCGGGGTTCAGTGGCAATGAATTTTTCTATCAAGTCTATCGAAGGCTGAACAGACTCTTTCGATTTTCTTACATCATCTTCCCCTTTCTTATCTTCTATTACCTCTTCTATTGTTTCCTCCTCTTCACTAATACTCCTCAGCCAAGTGAACAACGCATTACTCTCTCCCTCTTTCGCAGGACCTTTCTCCGCATCTTTCTCCGCATCTTTCGTAGAATCTTGTGCAACATCTTCCGAAGATTCGCTCTCACTCACCTCAAGAAAAATAGAACTCGAAACCGCAGTTGCTAAAATGGACTTATCTAAAAAATCTAAATCAGTTACTTCTTCTTCATCTTGTCTTCCCTTGTCTTCCCTTGTCTTCTTCTCTCTTACCTCTTGTCTTACCTCATCTTCCACTTTCTTATCTTCTCTTCCCTCTATTTCGTCCTCTTGTCTTACCTCATCTTCCTCTTTCTTAACTTCTCTTAACTCTTTTTCTACCTTTTCTTCCTCTTTCTTAACTTCTCTTACTTCAGTTGTTACCTGTTCATCCAACATCGATTCAGCGAGTTGCGAAAGCGAAGTCGAAATCTCTTTTGATGTAGGCACTTCAACGACCTCTGAAACGGTTTCAATTGGAAGGCTCTCGACTATATCGGAGGCTTCTTCTTTACGCAGAATAGGCTCCTTCAAAAAACCATACAACCACGCTCTGTTGGAATGAAGGGTAGAGGCTAATGCTATTTGTCCGGAAGTCTTGTGACTTTTATTTTCCTGATATGCTTTTGCTAAATACGAATGTGCTAAACTGAACCAAGGATAGTTTTTAGTAATGTCTTCCAATTCTTCAATAGGCATAGAAGCCAGCAAATGTGGCGACTTCAGAAGCTCATTGAAGGGTGTGTTTTTCATTACCAATTTCCTACACTAGCGTTATAAATCTCTTGAGCAAGCTGATCGTTGATCTGCTTCCATAAATCTTCCTGAACCGCGAATAAACTTTCCGCTGCAGAGAAGTCTGCGAATTTCGTGAATGATTTCTCGAAATTCAAATCTGGCTCGAGTGTATTCGTGTATTTTATTTTTACAGTAATGGAAAGGCGAGTCAATGAAGCTGTTTCATTGCTCTGAATGGCCATGGGTGCCACAACATAATTGGTTACGCTTCCTTCAAACTGTAAATCACCGTTCGTCTCACTTAATGAAAGCGGACTTTGAGAAAGCATGACATCCTTTAGTTCTTCCGTTAATCGTTGCGAATAAGTTGGAGAAGCCAAAGCGGTTTGAGGCTTTAAATAGGAAACCGAAAAAGTTTTTGCTCCGCTGAATTGCCCGCCACTAAAGGAGTATCTTATTTCACACGAAGTGAAAAGAAGCACTACAAGCAGTAATCCGAAGAGTTTAGATTTCATTTTCCTAAATCGTATTCCTTAATTTTTCTGTACAAGGTGCGCTCTGAAATTCCAAGTTCTTGTGCGGCATATTTGCGTCGGTTTCTGTGTTTTTGAAGAGCCTTTTTAATTAAGTCCTTTTCTGTTTGACTCAATGAAAGTGATTCTTCAACGTCCTCTTCATCCGTGCTGCTTCCGCTTCCCAAATGTATGATATTACTTGGAGCATTGACGCGAACAGGTAAATCTGAATTTTCATGTTCTTCCGTTTGAAAAACTTTTTGAAAAAGCGCCGCGTTTTCATCTGAGTTTACGAAGTTGCTTCCACCTTGAATCATGCCTAAAACCAATTTTTTCAAATCAGTTAGGTCATTCCGCATATCGAACAAGACTTTATATAAAATCTCACGTTCGGTGAAATCATTGCTTGAATTTCCACCCATGTAAACAGGTTTGTTCGTGGCCATGTCTTGCGGTAAATAACGAATCAGCAACTCGGGCGAAACAGTGCGGTCTGTCTCTAGAATACTAATCTGCTCAGTAATGTTTTTAAGTTGGCGAATATTCCCCGGCCAGCGATATTCTCTTAACGCATTGGCCCCAGAATCTGTTAATTGTAGAACAGGTATGCGATAGCGCTCTGCAAAATCAGTTGCGAATTTTTTGAATAACAACTCAATGTCAGCGCCTCTTTCACGCAACGAAGGCATGAAGATGGGCACCTGATTCAAACGGTAATAAAGGTCGTCGCGAAATTTTCCGTTTTGAATGGCTTGCGCGAAATTCACATTGGTTGCGGCAACCACGCGTACATTGGTTTTTTGAACTTTAGAAGAACCCACGCGAATGAATTCACCCGTTTCCAAAACACGAAGCAGACGCACCTGCGTTCCTAAAGGAAGTTCAGCAACTTCATCTAAAAAAATAGTGCCCTCATTGGCTTCTTCGAAATATCCTTTACGGCTTTCATGAGCTCCTGTAAAAGAGCCTTTTTCATGACCGAATAATTCGCTGTCGATCGTCCCTTCCGGAATAGCGCCGCAGTTCACGGCGATGTATGGTCCGTGTTTCCTTGAGCTTAAATGATGAATAATCTTCGGAATGCTTTCCTTCCCCACACCACTCTCACCTGTAATTAAAACAGACATGTTTGTAGCGGCAACTTGCATGGCAATATCCAATGCGCGATTTAGCGCAGGGGCATTACCAATAATTCCATAGCGTGTTTTTACTGATTGAATTTCCATAATTGCCGTTTAGTCAAGAACTAAACAAAGGTAGCGTAAGGTGACATTCTGTCACACCGAAAAAATTAATCGATGTAAGTCTCGATTTCTCCGATTAAGGTCACTGCGGTAGCAGAAAGTGCATTTACCCAGACATATTGACCAATTTTCGCTTCTTTTTTAGGAAAAACGACCACGACATTCTGGGTGTTGCGTCCGTAAAAGTGTTCTTGCGATTTTTTAGAAATGCCCTCAACTAAGACTTTATGTCGCTTGCCTATGTGTGCGGCTGTTCTTTCTGCTACACAAGACATGTGCATGTCTATGATTTCATTCAGGCGTTTACTTTTCACTTCTTCCGAGACATTGTCTTCGAATTTTCTCTCGGCAAGGGTTCGAGGTCTTTCAGAATATTTGAACATGTAGGCCATGTCGTATTTCACTTCAGCCATGAGCGAAAGCGTATCTGCATGTTCTTCTTCTGTTTCATCGCAGAAGCCTGCAATCACGTCTGTACTTATGGCGCATTCAGGCATGTATTTGCGAATAGCTGCAATGCGATCGAGGTACCATTCGCGAGAATACCCGCGGTTCATTCGCTTCAACACATCTGTGTTTCCACTTTGAACAGGCAAGTGTATGTAGTCGCAGATGTTTTCATATTTCGCCATGGTGATAAGTACTTCATCGGTCATGTCTTTCGGATGACTGGTAGAGAAGCGAACGCGCAGGCTTGGACTTACTTCAGCAACAGCGGCAAGAAGTTGAGCGAAATTTACGGTTGGTTCATTCGGATCAACGATTTCTCCTTTTGCTGTGATGTTCCATTTGTAACTATCTACGTTTTGACCGAGAAGGGTAACCTCTCGATAGCCGCGATTGAAAAGATCTGTTGCTTCTTCAACAATGGTTTTAGGATCGCGGCTTCGTTCTCTTCCGCGTGTAAATGGAACTACACAAAAGGAACACATGTTGTCGCATCCGCGCATAATTGAGATAAACGCAGTTACACCGTTACTGTCTAAACGCACAGGGGTGATTTCAGCGTACGTTTCTTCACGGCTAAGCAAAACGTTTATGGCTTTGCTTCCGTGTTCAACCTGAGAAACGAGTCGAGGTAAATCTCGGTAAGCATCTGGACCTACGACCATGTCTACGAGTTTCTCTTCTTCCATGAGTTTTTCTCGCAAACGCTCGGCCATACAGCCAAGCACGCCAACAACCATTTCAGGTTTGCGTTTCTTTACTGAATTCAAAAATTCAAGTCTTCCGCGAATGCGTTGTTCTGCGTTATCGCGAATGGCGCAAGTGTTTAGGAGCACAAGATCTGCTTCTTCGACATCGCGTGTTGTGGTGAATCCTTCTTGCGCCATAATTGAGGCCACAATTTCAGAATCTGCAAAATTCATTTGGCAACCGTAACTCTCGAGCAACAGTTTTTTTTGCGCACCATTCTGATTTATTGGAGTCGAAATTTCAAAAAATTCGCCCTGTCTTGTCTCGTCAATTTGTTTTTCTTCCACAGTGTCTGGCTGTTTTGATTAGTGTGCAAAAATAATCTATTTCTATAGAAATAGCATATATAATCGCATAACCAATTTGGAGACTAACGAATAAATGCATATACCTTTGCCGCAATTCAAAATCAAAATATGGCTAAAAATCTTGTTATAGTAGAGTCCCCTGCAAAGGCGAAAACAATCGAAGGTTATTTGGGAAGTGATTACATCGTTAAGGCGAGTATAGGGCACGTTCGTGATTTGCCAAAGAATAATTTTGCGGTGAGTGCTGACGGAAATTTCGATGTGACTTACGAAGTTTACCCCGACTCGGAGAAGGTGGTTAGTGAATTGAAGAAATTAGCGAAAGAGGCAATTAAAGATGATAAGTTTGTTTGGTTAGCGACGGATGAGGACCGCGAAGGAGAAGCAATTTCTTGGCATTTGTTGGAGGCAATGAAGCTCGATGAGAGCAAAACAAAACGCATTGTGTTTTCCGAAATTACCAAAAAAGCGATCCTTGCGGCTATGGAAAAGCCAAGAACCATAGACATGGACTTGGTAAACGCTCAACAAGCAAGAAGAATTTTAGATAGAATAGTGGGTTTTGAACTTTCGCCAGTTTTATGGAGAAAGGTTGGACCGTCATTGAGTGCCGGCCGTGTGCAAAGCGTTGCCGTTCGATTAATTGTTGAAAGAGAACGTGAGGTAGAAGCCTTCAATGCATCTGCGTATTTCGGGGTTCGTGCGATGTTTGATTTGACAGATGCAGTATTAAAGGCGGATTTGCCTGGGAAAATTTCTGACGAAACTTCTGCTCAGGCGTTTTTAGAAGATTGCAAAAATGCAGAGTTTGCGATTGCATCATTAGAAACAAAGCCTGGTACAAGAACTCCGGCGGCTCCATTCACGACTTCAACGCTTCAACAAGAAGCAGGTAGAAAGTTGGGTATGTCTGTGAAGGCAACCATGACGGTTGCACAGAAACTATATGAGAGCGGAAAGATTACCTACATGAGAACGGACAGTGTAAACTTGTCGGATTTTGCCATGGATGCCGCTAAGAATGAGATTGAATCGAGTTACGGAAAGGAGTATGCTTTTCCAAGAGTATTTAAATCGAAAAAAGGTGCGCAAGAATCACATGAAGCAATTCGTCCAACGAATATGGCTGTAAAATCCATTGATGGGGATACAAACGAGAAAAGACTTTACGAATTAATTTGGAAGAGAACATTGGCAAGTCAGATGGCCGATGCGAAATTGGAAAACACTACCGCACATGTGAACATTTCAACCCGAAGTGAAACCCTTGTTGCAAAAGGACAAGTTGTGAAATTCCACGGGTTCTTGAAGGTGTATGCTGAAGGCACAGATGACGAAGAGTCTGACGAAAGTGGCGTTCTTCCTCCATTGCATGAAGGACAGATTCTCGATTTGAGAAACATGGTGGCGCAAGAAAAATTCACACAGAAACCTGCACGTTACAGCGAGGCAAGTTTGGTGAAGAAAATGGAAGAGTTGGGTATTGGAAGGCCTTCAACCTATGCATCTACCATCAGTACAATTCAGGCTCGAACCTATGTTGTGAAACAAGATTTAGAAGGCAAGCCTCGATCATACGCAGTCTACACGTTAGCGAATAAGAATATTACGTCAGAGACCAGAACTGAGAATACTGGAGCTGAAAGAGCAAAGTTGTTCCCAACAGATATTGGGCGAGTGGTAAATGATTTCTTGGTGGAAAATTTCAAGTCGATTCTTGACTATGCCTTTACAGCAAATGTCGAAGAAGAGTTCGATATCATTGCTGAGGGTAATTTAGATTGGAAGAAAATGCTTCGCACATTCTACAATCCGTTCCATGAGAACGTAAATAAGACAATGAACGAAGCCGCCCGTGCTTCAGGTGAACGTTTGTTGGGCGAGGATCCTGCGACGGGAAAACCAATCATTGCTCGTATAGGAAGATTCGGTCCAATGATTCAATTGGGAACTGCTGAGGAAGAAGAGAAGAAATTCGCATCGCTTCGTCCAAACCAAAGTATCAACACCATAACCTTGGAAGAAGCATTGGATTTATTCAAAATGCCACGTAACCTGGGTGAATGGAACGGAGAAAAAATTGTTGTGGGAATTGGTCGTTTCGGTCCGTATGTGAAATATAAATCTACCTACGCTTCACTTCGTGTGAAGGAAGGAGATGATCCATTCACTATTGATTTGGAGAGAGCAGTCAAACTCGTTGAAGATAAAATTAACGGTGTGAATGCAAACCTTCTTAAAACGTTCACGGAAGACGAGAATGTTCAGATCATTAATGGACGCTTCGGGGCATATTTGAAATCAGGAAACTTGAATTTCAAACTTCCTAAAGGCGCCAAGGCTGAAGATATTTCTTGGGCTAACGCGCAACAGATTATGGAGGAACAGATGGAGCAAGCAACGAAAAAGGCTGCCTCTAGAAAGCCTGCTCCGAAAAAAGCACCAGCGAAAAAGGCTCCTGCGAAAAAAGCGGCAGCGAAGAAAGCACCTGCAAAGAAAGCCGCTGCAAAAAAATCACCGAAGAAGTAAAATGTGAATCATCACATTCCTTTGTTGAAATGATTTTTTGGTGGAAGGAAAATGATTGACTCATCCATGTAGTTTCGTACTCATGGATTTGTCAGTATTTCTCTCTCCGAGTATTTTCCACGATAGCTCGAATCGCTTCTTTGCGAACAACACCTTGGGTGCTCAAACGCGTTTTTATTTAGATGATGAAAACGATTTGAATGAGAGGCAAATAGCAATTGTTGGTGTTTGTGAAGATCGGAATTCTGAGGACAATTCAGGGGCGGCCAATGCTCCTGACGATGTTCGAAGAGAGCTCTACAAATTGTTGTCTTGCGACGATTATTCAAAAATTGTTGATTTAGGAAATATTCTTCCTGGTGAAACGCCTGAGGATACTTATTACGCTTTGTCTGAAGTCTGCACGGCTTGTATGAAGTTGAATATTGTACCAATTGTCATAGGTGGAACACAAGACCTGACTTACGCCACTTACAAGGCTTATGAGGCCATGGAACAAACAGTAAATTTGGTTACCATCGATTCAAAATTAGATTTTGGATCTAGTCCTGATGACTCGAGCGCCGAAGGATATTTGAATCGAATAATTCTGCATCGCCCGAATTACTTATTTAATTATTCTAATCTCGGACATCAGCGATATTTAACCGACAAAGCACTTCTTGATCTGACGGCCAAGATGTATTTCGATGCGGTAAGGTTGGGTGAAATTCAACAGGATATTGCCATAGCAGAGCCTGTAATACGCAATGCTGATTTACTCAGTTTTGATTTGAGTGCCATTCGATATTCTGAATTTATGTCAACCAAAAAGAGTGGTCCCAACGGTTTTTTTGGGCATGAGGCCGCCCAATTGTGCAAGTATGCTGGAATGAGCGAGAAATTGACCTGTATTGGTTTTTATGAATTCAACCCGTCTTTAGATGACAGCGGTCAGTCGGCAAAGCTAATGGCTCAATTGATTTGGTGTTTCATTGACGGTTACCATGCCCGAAGAGGCGATTATCCAATTGCATCAATTTCAGAATACGAAAAGTTTATTGTTTTGTTGACCGATTCAGGAGATGAGTTGGTGTTCTATAAAAGCCATCTTACCAATCGTTGGTGGTTGGAAGTAGCATATCCTGCAGGGACGGAAGAAAAGCAGGAGAGAAATCATGTAGTTCCTTGTACATATTCCGATTACCTCATGGCTTCTCAACAAGAGATGCCAGATCGATGGTGGAGAACTTTCCAAAAGCTCGTTTAGGTCTCCAAGAATGACAGCCTCTTCTTTTTGTTCTTATCATATTGAAAATCATAGGGTGTTAGTGGTTTATCTTTTAGCGAACATTGAATTTCGGTTGTTTTTTTTGTTTTTTTAAATAGATTTTCTATTTTAGCAAACTCTGTTATATTCCGCTTTGGGATTTTTCAGTGTTAAACGAAAGAAACAAACGATGAAAAAACTGTATTTTCTTCTCCTGGCGTTTTCTCTTACAAGTGCTGTAAATGCTCAGCAAGATCCTCAATTTTCAATGTGGATGTTTGATAAGATTTCTTTCAATCCGGCTGCGGCGGGAATTGATAACATGCATCAGATTCAAGCATTTCATCGTGATCAGTGGGATGGTTTTGACCGTGACCCGAAAACATATTTATTCAATTACAACGGATATGTTAAGGCTGCCGGAAGAACAGTTGGTCTCGGTTTGTCCGCTATGACTGAGGTTTTAGGTCAGGAGCAAAATAAATTCGTAAGACTATCAGGATCCTATCACTTGCCAATTGGAAACAATATCCTTTCAGCAGGATTTCAAGTTGGAATGGTTTCAAAGACCTTAGGAACCAACTGGGTAGCAATTGATCCTACTGATCCTAATATACCTACAACTGGTCTTTCTCAAGGCGGTTTTGATGCGAATGTTGGTCTTATGTTCTATCAAAAGGATAAGTTTTATGCGGGTATTAGTGCTACGCATTTGCCTGCTACTGATTTAGCCGATCTAGGTTTTACAGCTGCTCGCCATTTTTATTTAATGGGAGGATATAATCACGATTTGAATAATGGTTTGGTTGTTCGTTCAAATCTTTTAGTGAAGTCCGATATGAATGCTTCTCCAGCAATTGATGTTAATGCGAATGTATTGTGGAACAATTTGTTGTGGGGAGGTTTAGCATTCCGCCCAGGAGATGCAATTGCTCCAATGGCAGGTATGCAAATGGCTTTAGCTACCAAACAGCAAGGTCGCTATACCTATACACACGGATTTAAAATGGGATATTCATATGATGTTACTTTAAGCACTATTAAGGACTACAGTGCAGGATCACATGAGTTCTTTTTGACCTATGAATTTAATTTAGGAAAAACTCCAATTCGAAGAATTTCGGGTGATCCTCGATTGTTGTAACAATAAAATGAAACCCAACGCAGTTATAATTACGTTAAACTTAACCCAACAGAGTTTAGCTCATTAATTTAGGAAGTCATGAAAAAGTCAATTTTGTTTTTCGCATTAGTGTCTTCATTGCTTGTAGGATGTTATCCTGGACCAGCTGGAGAACTAGTAGGTGTTTACCCTCGCGAGGAATGGGTTCAAGTGAATCCTTACGGAATGAATTATATTCATTTTGGATCTTTCACCATGGGTAATAACGACCGCGATCTTGCGGGAGGTATGACAGTAAAGGCTAAAACGGTTACCGTTTCTGCTTTTTACATGGATCAACACGAAATTTCAAATAATGAATATCGCCAATTCGTGTATTGGGTGCGTGACTCATTAATGAGAGATCAATTGGCTCAAAACGAAATCGAAGGTTTCGGAATTTCAGAGCGTGAAGATGGTCGTGAAATGGATCGTTTCATCAATAAGGGATACAAACTTGATTGGGAAACCGAAATAGACATGGAGAACGATGAAATTTTCGACATCGTTTATGATGAATTCTATCTTCAGGGAGCAGACAAATACTACGATCGTAAAGAAATCGATTCTCGTAAATTGAAATACCGTTATTGGTGGATTGATTTCGAGGGTGCTGCAAAGAAGAAAGGAAATCGTGATGAAGAGACAGGAGAGAAGAACTCTTTGGATCAATTACACTCAATCAAAATCAATTCTGACAGAACGAAGTTTGTTATTGAAGAGCAAATCAATGTTTACCCTGACACTTTGGTTTGGGCACATGACTTCACTTATTCTAACAACACACACTTAACCGAAACTTACTTCTGGCATCCAGCTTATGACGACTATCCAGTGGTTGGGGTAACTTGGGGTCAGTGCCAAGCGTTCTGCGCGTGGAGAACTCAAATTCTGAACGAGTGGAAGCAGCAGAACGGAGAGACGTTTGTTCAACGTTTCCGTTTACCTTCTGAAGCTGAGTGGGAATATGCTTCCCGCGGTGGTTTGTCTAACGAAGAATATCCATGGGGTGGTCCATACACACGCAATTACTTGGGTTGTCCTTTGGCAAACTTTAAGCCTATGCGCGGTGATTATCCGGACGATAACGGTGTTCATACGGTTCCAATCGGATCGTACTCTCCAAACGGATGGGGATTGTACAACATGGCAGGAAACGTTGCTGAGTGGTGTAACACAGCATACGATGAAGCTGCTTATGAAATTATGCACGATTTAAATCCAGAGTACGATTACCGTGCTAAGGAGGACGACGCGACTACGCAAAAGCGTAAAGTAATCCGCGGTGGATCTTGGAAAGATATTTCCTACTTCATCCAATGCGGAACTCGTTCGTACGAATTCCAAGATACTGCGAAGTCATACATCGGTTTCCGTTGTGTAATGACATACTTGGGACGCGGAAAGAGCGGTCCTTCTGAAGACTGGAACAGTCCATCAGGAAACGAATAATCTAGAAACCAATTAAACCTCATAAATAACTTAAATTTTTTAAATCAATGAAACCTGGAAGTAAAGCTTGGAAAAATTTTATGGCAAAACTGTACGGAATCGGAGCAGCTGTCGTAATTATTGGAGCGATGTTTAAAATTCAGCACTGGCCATTTGCGTCTTTGCTACTTGTTGTGGGATTGAGTACAGAAGCTGTTATCTTCTTTTTCTCTGCATTTGAACCTTTACATGAAGAGCCAGATTGGTCTTTAGTTTATCCTGAATTAGCTACTCCAGAAGATGGTGAGCACGGTCACGGTTCTTCTAAGAAGCCTGCAGTTAACAAAGGCGTTTCTCAACAATTGGATGCACTTTTGAGCGAAGCTAAAATTGATGGTGATTTGATCGCTAGCCTTGGTGATGGAATGAGAACTTTCAGCACAAACGCACGTCAAATGGCTGACTCTACAGATGCTGCAATGGCAAGTTCAAACTATGCAAGTTCTTTACAAGATGCTTCTGTGAAAGTTTCTAAATTGGCTGCTACATATGAAGCTGCTTCTGAACAATTGACTGGTCTTGCGTCTCATTCAGAGCAAGGTGCTAGTGCAGGTGTTCACTTGCAAAAGATGTCTCAAAATCTTGCTGCATTGAACGGAATGTACGAGTTGCAATTGTCGGAGTTAGAGAAAACTCGTGTTATGTTCGGCGATATGGGTGCATTGGTTAAAAACCTTGCTGACTCAGTTGAAGATACTAAGTTGTACAAAGAAAATATATCTGAGCTTGCGCATAACTTGAAATCGTTGAACACGATTTATGCGAACATGTTGAATGCAATGGGCTCTGGCCGTCAAGCATAAGTTCCAAATTAAAATTGTTGTAATAATAAACAGGAGGAACTAAAATGGCAGGTGGAAAAGAAACCCCACGGCAGAAGATGATCGGGATGATGTATCTCGTTCTTACCGCACTTCTTGCCATGAATATTTCGAAGGACGTTTTGAACGCCTTCATTCAAATCAATCGCGGATTGGTTAAAAACAGCGCTAACTCGGAAGAGCGTGCTGATGCTACTTTGGGTTTGTTAGACAACTGGAGCGACAAGGAAAAGGCTCGTCCTTTCCAAGATAAAGCTCATGAAATGGTTGACAAAGCAGATGCCTTAGTTAAGTATATCGTTGAATTGAAAGCGCGAGTGCTTGCATGTTCAGCTAAAGGAAACCCAGATGGCGCTGGATTCGAAGAATACATTGTCGATGGTCATTTGATTGACATCGGAGATAAAGAGAAAGTATCGAAGCCAGATGAAAACCAGAACACTACAGGAATGTTGATCGGCGATGAGCCGGCTTCACCGAAAAGTGGACCATGGTCAGCGGTAGAATTAAGAGAAAAGTTGACTGCGTTTTCTGATGAGTGCCAAAACCTTGCGGTTACTGACTTGAAAGGCAATGTTCACACATTAGCGGATAGAGCTCCAGAAGCAAAACTTTTGATCTCTAATACTTTTGGTTTCGCTGATATTCCTGATGGTGAAGGTAAACCAGAAAAGTGGGAAACTGCTTTATTTTACCACACACCACTAGCTGCAGTAATTGCTCACTTAAGTAAAATCGAGTCTGACGTTATTTTGGTGAAGAACACAGTGTTGAACTTCTTGGCTTCTTCGATTAACGCATCTGACTTGAAATTCTCTGATGTAACGGTAGCTGTTGTTCCAAAACAAAGTTACATTTTGAAAGGTGACTCTTTTGTTGCAGAGATTTATCTGGCTGCATACAACAAGGCCAGCAAAACAAGAGTTTATATGGGTGGTGAAGTAGGAGAAGGAGCAAAGCCAGAGTTATTCGATTACGCCGGAAAGGAGCCGATCATGTCTGGTTCAGACGGAAAGTGTAAATTCAAGATTAACGAAAGTGCATTGGGTTCACACTCACACAAAGGGGTAATTGTTTATCAAGATGCTGACGGTAATGATGTGCCAAAACCATTCATCATTCCTCCATTCACCGTGGGTGAGGCAGCTTTGGTTGTTTCTCCAACAGCTATGATGGTGTTCTATGAGCGTGTAGAGAATCCAGTTGAAATCTCAGTACCAGGAGTTGACCCAAGTCAATTGAGTGTAAGCATGAGCGGTGGTTCTATTTCACCTAAGGGTGGTGGAAACTATGTTGTAATGCCAACAAATGGTTCTAAAGATGCAACTATTAATGTGTCTGCTACTATCAATGGAAAGCAAGTGAGCATGCCTGGTAAGCAATTCAAGATTAAGAAATTACCAGATCCAACTCCTTCATTCCAAGGAAAGAATCACATGACTACGACCATTTCTCGTGGAGATGCTACAGCAGCTTCTGCGGTATTTGCAAGTATGGGTGCTGACTTCGTTTTCCAAGGAATTCCAGTTTCGATCAACGGATTCACAATGACTGTTGCTAGCGCAGGTAAGATTACTCCTGAAATGCGCGCTACAGGTGGTTCATTGACTTCAGAAATGAAAACGGCATTGTCTAAGGTGAAAACCGGAGACAAGATTTATGTAGAAAGAATTGAAGCTTCTGTTGCTGGTGAAAGACGTCCTCTTCCATCAATCAGCTTGAAAGTTCAATAATAACATTTAAAACGTAAGGCTATGAAAAAGCTAATTCCAGTTCTAATTGTTGCAGCATTCATGATTGTTGCTAACAGTGCGTACGCACAACCTCGCAGAAATGTGTTGGATGGAGCTTATGTGCAAGAAAACAATCCGCAGCGCAGAGTTAAGGAATGGCCATATTTGCGCGAGGCTGACGTACTTTGGAAAAAGCGCGTTTGGGAAGAGATTGATCTTCGTCAGAAGATGAACTACCCTTTGTTGTACCCTCTTAAGGAATTAAAGAGCCGCAAAAGCTTGTGGCAAGTAATTATCAAGGGTGTTGAAGACGGAAATTTGACGGCTTACAGCACAGGTCCTGACGGAGCAGACGATGAGTTTACTTATAAGTTAGAACCAGAGCAGGTTAAGGCGTTATTGAATATTCCAATTACAGTAAAGAACTATATCAACGCAGATGAGTACGTATTGAAAGATACTATGATCACTCGTGAAGCTGAAGATATTGTTGGATACCGTTTGAAGGAAGATTGGATTTTCGACAAGCAACGTTCACAACGTTATGTAAGAATCATTGGTATTGCGCCAATGGTACTTCCTAGAAACGCTGAAGGACAATTGCGTGATCCAGACAACCCAGTAGCTGTTCCTTTGTTTTGGTTGTACTACCGCGAGTGCCGTTATGTATTCGCGAACTGGGACAGCTTCAACACAGTGAACGATGCGTTTCGTGGAAGCTATGACGATCTTTTCGAAATGAGAAGATTCTCAGCTCATGTAATTAAAGAAGAAAATGTTTACGATCGTGAAATTCAACAATATGCTCAAGGTCTTGATGCGTTATTAGAGAGTGAGCGTGTTAAGAAGGAGATCTTCGAGTACGAACACGATTTGTGGAACTATTAATTTTATTGTTTTAAATCTGAACCCCTCGGTTTAACCGAGGGGTTTGTTTTTTTTAGGAAGGAATGATTACAGTAGGGAATTTAAGTGTGCACTTTGGCTCGAGAGAGTTGTTTTCGAAGATTGGATATTTCATAGGTCCGCGCGAAAGAATTGGTTTAGTAGGAAAGAATGGAGCGGGAAAATCCACCATGCTTAAAATCTTAGCGGGTATTCAGAAACCGACCGAAGGAACCATCTCATTGGCCCGAGGAACAACTGTTGGATATCTTCCTCAGGAAATGGTGCACTCCGAAGACGCATCGGTTTACGAAGAGGCACAGGGCGCATTTCGTGAGCTTCAGGTAATGAAAGCGCGAATGGAAGAACTCGGTGATCTCATTGCCAACCATTCCGATTATACCTCTGACGATTATGCAAATTTGATCGATGAAATTGAAGCGGTCTCGCATAGATTGTCTTTGTTAGATGTAGGAAGTACTGACGAGAAAATTGAACGCGTTTTGAAAGGTCTAGGTTTCACTTCGAAAGATTTGAAACGTCCAATGCGTGAATTCAGTGGTGGATGGAAAATGCGTGTAGAGTTAGGGAAGTTACTTCTTGAAAATCCGGATTTACTTCTTCTCGATGAACCTACGAATCACTTGGATATCGAAAGTATCGAGTGGTTAGAGGAATTCTTGGTTGAATACCCAGGTGCGATAGTCTTGATTTCTCACGATAGAACTTTCCTCGATAATGTGACCAAGCGTACCATTGAGATTTCTAAGTCGAAAATCTACGACTACAAGTTCTCCTACTCGAAATACATTGTTCAGCGAGAATCAGAGGTTGAACGTCAAGAGAATGCAGCTAAAAATCAACAAAAGTACATTGAGGATACCAAGAAGTTAATTGACAAATTCCGCGCAAAGAAAGATAAAGCTGCTTTTGCGCAGACATTAATTCGTAAGCTCGATAAGCTTGAAAAGATTGAGGTAGATGATATCGACGGAACGAAAGTGCGTATAGCCTTTCCGCCTTCGCCGCATGCGGGTAAGGTTATCTTGGAAGGATTCAACGTTGGAAAATCTTATGGTGATTTACATCTTTTCTCTAACGTGAATTTTCAAATCGCAAGAGGTGAGAAGGTAGCTCTTATTGGAAAGAATGGAGTGGGAAAGAGTTCTATGCTTCGCATGATTATGAATCAAGAACCCTATGACGGTGAATTGAAAATTGGTTACAGCGTTGAAGTAGGCTATTACGCCCAAAACCAGAGTGATATCTTAGATGGAGAAAAGACAGTATTCCAAACAATAGATGACGAAGCAGTTGGAGAAATTCGTAAAAGCGTTCGTGGATTGTTAGGAGCATTCTTGTTCAGTGGCGATGATATCGATAAGAAGGTAAAAGTCTTATCGGGAGGTGAAAAGGCTCGTTTGGCTTTTTGTAAATTGCTTCTTCAACCCTATAATTTTTTGATTCTCGATGAGCCAACCAACCACTTGGATTTAGCTTCCAAAGAGGTGTTAAAGAATGCCATTGCCAAGTATGATGGAACAGTGCTTTTGGTTTCTCACGACAGGGATTTCTTGGATGGATTGACGCAGAAAGTTTTCGAGATACAAGCCGATCGAATGGTTGTTTTCCCGGGTGACGTTAAAGAGTTCTTACGCGACAAAAAGGCAACGAGCATTGCGCTTTACGAAAATGAGAAAGTAGTAAAACAGCAAGAGAAAATTCAAAAAGCCGAGCCTATTGTAGAGGCCAAACCTGCAATTAAAATTGATAAAGCCAAAGAGAAGGAAATAAAGAAAGTGGAGGGCGACATTGAAAAGAAGGAGTTACAAATGGCAGACTTAGAAAAAGAAATGTCAACCTTGGACTACTCTAATCTTGAATTGGTAAATTCTCAAAACGCAAAATACGAGCTTCTGAAAAAGGAGCTTGAAGCATTAATGGAGAAATGGGAAAATCTTGCCGCGGAATAATTACTTTCCGTGACAAGATTTGTATTTCTTTCCTGAACCACAAGGACATGGTTCGTTACGATTAATTTTTGGATCAGCCACAACCGGTGCACTGCGTTGTTGAGAAACCATTTCACCGGCTTCTTGCGTTTGACTTGCGTGTTGATTCAAGTTTCCTGAATCTGCCTTTGTGGTTTGAGTACGAACAACTTCACGCTGTGGGGCTTGATTTACTTGGCTTCCAGAAGGTAACTGACAAGTCAAGAGGAAGTTTGCAATTTCAGCATTCGTCTTCGTAATCATTGTTCTAAACAAATCGAAGCTTTCTTTTTTGTAAATCAACAACGGATCTTTTTGCTCATGTGCAGCGAACTGAACATTGCTTCTCAAATCATCCATTGCGCGCAAATGCTCCTTCCAGTTTTGGTCAATGATGGCAAGCGTAATTCCTTTCTCAAGCGCACTAATCATTTCTTTTCCACCTGAAGCATGCGCTTTTTCAAGATTTACTGCTACTTGAATTCCTTTCAAACCGTTGTTGAATGGAATCGCAATGTTTTGATATCCTTGTGTATTTGTGCGATAAACATTTTCAATCACAGGAAATGCTTCAGCAGCCAGACTATCGATGCGGCTTGTATAAGCTGTTAATACTGCCTCATAGGTTGCGTGAATAACATTCATTTCATTTTCAGAAATGAATTGATCATGGCTTACTGGTGCTTCAATTCCGAAATAGCGAAGCAATTCAATTTTGTAGGCGTCGTAATTTTTGGAACTGTGTGCGTATGAAACAGCAGCTTGGGCTAGGTCATAAAGCATGTTGTCGATGTCAAGCTTCAAGCGCTCGCCGAATAATGCATGTCTTCTGCGTTTGTAAATGACTTCACGCTGCGCATTCATCACATCGTCGAACTCCAACAATCGTTTACGAATTCCGAAGTTATTTTCTTCAACTTTCTTCTGTGCTCTTTCAATGGAGCTGGTGATCATGGAGTGTTGAATAACTTCTCCTTCCTTCAAACCAAGTCTGTCCATCATTTTCGCAATGCGGTCACTTCCGAATAAGCGCATCAAATCATCTTCTAGCGAAACGTAGAACGACGATGATCCTGGATCTCCTTGACGACCTGAACGTCCGCGAAGCTGACGGTCAACACGTCGTGAGTCGTGGCGTTCGGTACCAATGATGGCCAAACCACCAGAATCTTTCACACCGTCACCCAATTTAATGTCGGTTCCACGACCAGCCATATTGGTTGCGATGGTTACCGTTCCTGCTTTACCAGCAAGCGATACAATTTCAGCTTCTTTTTGGTGAAGCTTCGCATTCAATACTTGATGATCAATTCCGCGCTGACGAAGCATTCTGCTCAGGACTTCAGAAACTTCAACGGTAGTAGTACCCACAAGAACAGGTCGTCCAGCTTCACGCAATTCAGCAATTTCTTCAATCACTGCGTTATATTTTTCACGCTTTGTTTTGTAAATCTTATCGTCTAGGTCTTTTCTTGAAATTGGACGATGAGTTGGAATAATCATAACATCTAACTTGTAGATGTCCCACAATTCACCCGCTTCTGTTTCTGCTGTTCCGGTCATACCCGCAAGTTTGTGATACATGCGGAAGTAGTTTTGCAAAGTAATCGTTGCGTAGGTTTGTGTAGCCGCTTCAACTTTTACGTTTTCTTTTGCTTCAATCGCTTGGTGTAGCCCATCAGAGAAACGACGGCCTTCCATCATACGACCGGTTTGCTCGTCTACAATTTTCACCTTGTTGTCCATAACCACATACTCCTTGTCTCTTTCAAAAAGAGCATAGGCACGAAGGAGTTGGTTAATGGTGTGAATGCGTTCGCTCTTCACGCTGTAATCGCGTTGAAGTTCTTCCAAAGCAGTCACGCGTTCAGTGTCGCTTTTTGAAGATTTTTCAATGCTTGCTATTTCAGTTCCGATATCTGGAAGGACGAAGAATCGTTCGTCTTCCATGTTTTTCGACATCAATTGAATTCCTTTATCGGTTAATTCAATTTGATTGTTTTTCTCGTCAATAACGAAGAATAGCTCGGCGTCTGCCTTAGGCATTTCGCGTTGGTTGTCTTGAAGGTATTGTCCTTCAGTCTTGAGAAGAATTGCTTTAATTCCGTCTTCGCTCAAAAATTTAATTAGCGCTTTGTTGCGTGGTAAACCACGGTATGCGCGAAGAAGAGCAAGTCCGCCTTCTTGTAATTCTTCTTTGTTTGGAGTGCCAGATTCAGGTTGAAGTTTTTTCTTAGCTTCCGTTAAAAAGTCAGTCACAGCAGCCTTTTGAGCGTTCATTAAGATTTGAATCTTTGGCTTTAACGCGTCAAATTCCTGTTGATCTCCTTTCGAAGTTGGGCCTGAAATGATAAGCGGAGTTCTTGCTTCGTCAATCAATACAGAGTCAACCTCATCGATAATTGCGAAGTGATGTTTGCGCTGAACCAGGTGTGAAGCTTCAACCGCCATGTTGTCACGCAAGTAGTCGAAACCAAACTCGTTGTTGGTTCCAAAGGTGATGTGAGCGCGGTAGGCGTTTCGGCGTGCATCGGAATTGGGTTGGTGTTTGTCAATACAGTCAACACTTAATCCATGAAATTCATACAAAGGTCCCATCCACTCGGAGTCACGTCGGGCCAAGTAATCGTTCACAGTTACTACGTGAACGCCTTTGTTTGCAAGCGCATTCAAGAAAACCGGAAGTGTCGCCACCAATGTTTTTCCTTCTCCAGTAGCCATCTCTGCGACTTTACCTTGGTGAAGTGCGATCCCGCCAATCAGCTGAACATCGTAATGTACCATGTCCCAAGTAAAGCGATTTCCTGCTGCAGACCAGTTGTTTTTCCAAATGGCTTTTTCGCCTTCAATACGGACGTAATCTTTCGAAGTTTGAACAGAAAAATCTTTGTCAGAAGCGTTTGCGGTAACAGTGATTTCTTCGTTGTTTTTGAAAATCTCTGCGGTGCGCTTGATGACTGCAAAAGCTTCTGGAAGTATTTCCAAAAGAACCTTTTCAATTTCTTCGTTGATGTTTTTTCTAACTTTATCTACTTGCGCATAGATTCCCTCTTTTTCCTCTAAGGCATCCAATGGAAGGTTGTCCGCTTTGGCGTTTAACGCATCAACTTCATCCTCTAAATGTTGAACATGCTTTTGAATGCGAGCCTGCATATCAAGTGACATTCGACGAACATCGTCAGCACTCGCATTTGAAATTGATTCGTAGGCAGATTTGGTGGCTTTAAGAAGCGGTTGAATGGCTTCAAGATCCTTCTCTTTTTTATCTCCGATTATTTTCTTCAGAATGGTATTCAGCGCTCCAAGCATAGGTTCTTCAATTAATGGTTACAAATGTAACGCCTTCTTTCCTTTTTTGAGAGTATAAAAGCGGTCATTCGGGCTTAAGTCTTAAATAAAAGTGATGCCACAAAATATACCTGAAAATCTGTCACAAAAGCAAGAAAAAAAACTTAAAAAGTGCAAATCGCTACGTGGATAAGGGCTTCAGAGAAATAAGAATTTAATTGTTAAAAACTAGCCCTTCTTGTTAACTGTTTTAAGTTGCAATTTCACCCTTGATAACGAATCTTTGAATTCTCGAATTTGAGATTGTTCTCTTTTCTAAGTTAATACTCATTTCGAATACCAAAACAACTCAATTAATAAAGACAGATGCAGCACGAAGAACCGCTTTTGAAGGAGAATCCAGACAGATTTGTACTTTTTCCTATTGTTCATCAGGATATTTGGCAGATGTACAAAACCTCGGAAGCGAGTTTTTGGACAGCTGAGGAAATTGATTTGAGTGTTGACTTGGTCGATTGGAATACCAAGTTGAACAACGACGAGCGTCACTTCATTAAGCATGTTTTGGCTTTCTTCGCGGCTAGCGATGGAATCGTTAATGAAAATTTAGCAGAGAATTTCGTTCGTGAAGTTCAATACACTGAAGCTAAATTTTTCTATGGCTTTCAAATTATGATGGAGAACATTCACAGTGAAACTTATTCATTGTTGATTGACACTTACATCAAGGATACTGCAGATAAGAATTATTTGTTCAAAGCAATCGACACATTGGATTGCGTTAAGAAGAAAGCAGAGTGGGCATTGCGTTGGATTAAAGGTGGAACATTCACAGAGCGTCTTGTAGCTTTTGCTGCGGTTGAAGGTATTTTCTTCTCAGGAAGTTTTTGCAGTATTTTTTGGTTGAAGAAGCGTGGACTTATGCCAGGTTTAACCTTCAGTAACGAATTGATTAGTCGTGACGAAGGAATGCATTGTAATTTTGCTTGTTTGTTGTACAACAACCACATTCAACATAAACTTCCAAAAGAACGCGTTCGTGAAATTATCGAGCAAGCAGTTGCAATTGAACGTGAGTTCATCACCGATGCACTTCCTGTTCGATTGATTGGAATGAACAGCGATTTAATGAGTCAGTACATTGAGTTTGTTGCCGATCGCCTGTTAAACGAGTTGGGTAATGAAAAGATTTATAACAGCACAAATCCATTCGACTTTATGGATTTAATAAGCGTGGAAGGTAAAACGAACTTCTTTGAGAAACGCGTAGCGGAGTATCAAAAGGCCGGAGTAAAGGATGGTCCTTCAGAAGATTCAAGAGCCATTTCATTCTCTGAAGATTTCTAAGAAAATTAAGCATTAACGAAAATATAGTACGCACATGTTTGTAGTAAAAAGAGACGGTAGAAAAGAGACAGTGAAATTCGATAAGATCACTGCTCGTATTTCAAAATTGTGTTACGGGTTGAACCCAATCGTAGATCCATTGAAGATTGCCATGAAAGTAATTGAAGGGGTTTTCGATGGCGTAACAACGAGCCAGTTAGATACGCTTGCTGCTGAAATTGCTGCAACCAATACAACGACTCATCCAGACTACGCTCTTCTTGCGTCACGTATTGCTATTGGAAACTTACACAAGAATACAACGAAATCGTTTTCACAGACGATTACTGATTTGTACAGTTATGTAGATCCAAAAACCGGTAAAAGTGCGGGATTGATTGCTGAAGATGTTTATCAGTTTGTATTGGAAAACGCTCCGTTTTTGGACAGCACCATCATTTACGACCGCGATTTTCAATTCGATTATTTCGGATTTAAGACATTAGAAAAATCATATTTGTTGAAGATGCACGGCAAGGTTGTGGAACGTCCACAGCACTTGTTCATGCGCGTTGCGGTTGGAATTCACAAGACAGATTTAGATGAAATTGTGAAGACGTACAACATGATTAGCGAAGGTTGGTTCACGCATGCAACACCAACGCTTTTCAACGCAGGAACACCGAAGCCTCAAATGAGTTCTTGCTTCCTTATTCAAATGAAAGATGACAGTATCCCAGGTATTTATGATACTTTGAAGCAAACTGCTTTAATTTCTCAAAGTGCCGGTGGTATTGGTTTGAGCATTCACAATGTGCGTGCAAAAGGTTCTTACATCCGCGGAACAAACGGAACAAGTAACGGTATTGTGCCGATGCTTCGTGTATTCAACGATACTGCTCGTTATGTAGATCAGGGAGGTGGAAAGCGTAAAGGTTCTTTTGCTATTTATCTGGAACCATGGCATGCAGATGTTTATGATTTCTTAGACTTAAGAAAAAACCACGGAAAGGAAGAAGTTCGTGCGCGTGATTTGTTCTATGCACTTTGGATTCCGGATTTGTTCATGCAACGTGTAAAAGACAATGGAACGTGGACACTGATGTGTCCAAATGAATGTCCAGGACTTTCAGATTGTTGGGGAGAAGAGTTTGAGAAATTGTATACCAAATACGAGGCTGAAGGAAAGGGAAGAGAGACCATTAAAGCACAAGAGCTTTGGTATAAAATTATCGAGTCTCAAATCGAAACAGGTAACCCTTACATGTTATACAAAGATGCTGCGAATCGCAAGAGTAACCAGCAGAACTTGGGAACCATTAAGAGTTCTAACTTGTGTACAGAGATCATCGAGTACACTGCACCAGACGAAATTGCAGTTTGTAATTTAGGTTCAATTGCGTTACCGAAATTCGTTAAAGACGGAGCGTTTGATCACGATAAATTGTTTGAAGTGACTTACCAATTGACGGTAAACTTGAACAAAATCATTGACGGAAACTACTATCCAGTGCCTGAGACGCGTAATTCAAACATGCGTCACCGTCCAATCGGAATCGGTGTTCAAGGATTGGCAGATGCGTTTATCTTAATGCGTTTCCCATTCGATTCGGAAGAAGCGAAGAAGTTGAACCGTGAAGTTTTTGAAACGATTTACTATGCATCTTGCACAGCGTCGAAAGACTTGGCAAGAAGAGACGGTGCATATGAGACCTTCCCAGGATCTCCAGCTTCAAAAGGAATTCTTCAATTCGACATGTGGAACGTTACTCCAACAGACCGTTGGGAATGGAGTGTTTTGAAAGAAGAAATTTCTAAATACGGAATGCGCAACAGTTTGTTGTTAGCACCAATGCCAACAGCATCTACAGCACAGATCTTAGGAAACAACGAATGCTTCGAGCCGTATACTACGAACATCTATTCAAGAAGAACGTTAGCGGGTGAGTTCATTGTTGTGAATAAGCACTTATTGAAAGACCTTGTTAATCTTGGTTTGTGGAACGACGGCTTGAAGAACAAATTGATGTCAACGAGCGGATCGGTTCAAAACATCGATGAGATTCCAGATAACTTGAAGGCGCTATATAAAACAGCATGGGAAATTTCTCAACGTGTAGTTATTGACATGGCGGCTGATCGTGGAGCGTATATCTGTCAAAGTCAGTCATTGAATATTTTCATGGAGAATGCAAACTTCGGAAAATTGACTTCGATGCATTTCTATGCATGGGAGAAGGGATTGAAGACTGGAATGTATTACCTAAGAACGAAAGCGGCTACGGATGCGATTAAGTTTACTGTAGATAAGTCTCAATTGTCACAGCCAAAGGCGGTGGTTGTTGCTGAAACTGCTCCAGTGACAGTTAATATGAACATTACTCCAGACACACTTTCTCAAAAGAACGTAGATGCGATTGCATGTTCTTTAGACAATCCAGATTCTTGCGAGTCTTGCAGCGGATAATGTCTTACGAGAGAATATTTGAAAAAGGGCCGGTAACGGCCCTTTTTTCTTCATTTCATTTTTGATAAGTTCTCTGTGGAAACTAAATTTCCTTTTGAAAATGATTGTAATTTGTAGTCGTATGAGAAATCTCCTTTTTTGTCTTGTCGCATTATTGACGACTACAACGATGTATTCGCAAACCCTTCGCGGAAAAGTTGTGGAGCAACAGAATCAAGCCACGTTGACAGGTGCGGTAGTCTTTCAAAAGGGCACCTCGAATGGAGTAACAACCGATTACGACGGTGAGTTTTCAATTAAAGTTTCGGAACTTCCTGCGACATTGGTCGTGAAATATGTTGGGTTTGCTGATCAAGAGATATTAGTCAAGAATGCAGATTTTATTTTGGTTGAAATGAATCAAGGTGATTTTGGCCCAACTGTAATTATTAAGGATACGCGCGTCACAGAGAAGCAAAAGCAGAATCCACTAACCGTTGAACGAATGGATTTGACTGCCATTAAAAATTCAGCTTCTGGAAATTTCTATGAAGGCTTGGGTGCATTGAAGGGGGTGGATCTAACCACTGCAAGTTTAGGATTTCGAGTTATCAATACAAGAGGGTTTAACTCTACCTCACCTGTAAGAAGTTTGCAGTTGATTGATGGGGTTGACAACCAGTCTCCTGGATTGAATTTCTCTTTAGGAAATTTCCTAGGTGCTCCCGATTTAGATGTTTTTGCTGTTGAAATTGTACAAGGCGCTAGCAGTGCATTTTATGGTCCAGGTGCGTTCAATGGAGTTATTAAAATGGAAACGAAAGATCCATTTTTTTATACAGGATTAACTGCCCAGTTAAGAGTGGGCGAGAGGCAGTTGGTTGAACCTTCGGTACGTTTTGCACATGCTTTTTCGAATAAAGAAGGTTATAAATTCTTAGCTTATAAGTTTAATGTCTTTGCGTTTAAAGCATTGGATTGGGCAGCGGATAATCAATCGCCGATTTATAATGGAGGATTCTCTTCGAGCAATCCTGGCAGGTTTGATGCAGTCAATACATACGGCGACGAGTATTTCCCTGCGAATAATTATTCGGAAGATCCGAATGGCAAACCAGGATTAGGAACCTTTTTCAGAACAGGTTACCGCGAGTCGGATTTGGTAGATTATAATACGAAGAATGTCAAGGCCAATGCTTCTGTGCATTTGCGTTTGAAACCAGAGCTTGAGGAGAATTCTCCAGAACTTATTTTTGCAGGAAACGTAGGGCAGGGAACGACTGTTTATCAAGGTGACAATCGCTTCAGTCTTCGCGATATTCTGTTTTATCAGGGAAGGGTGGAGCTGAAAAAGAAAGACAAGTATTTTATTCGAATTTATGGAACAGGTGAA